>JAQXFT010000067.1 GCA_029005335.1 Oscillospiraceae bacterium | reverse complement strand
TTCTTTTCCTTAGCCCATGCAATAGCACGCTCAGTCGTTCCGTCCTCCCAGCCGTAAAGAGGATTGTAATTCATAAAGTCAAAACCTCTGACTGCGGGGAGCTTTCCTGTGGTATTTTTAATATAGTCAAATTCAAGCTCGGAGTCTCCGTCATTTCCTCCGCCATAAATTTCCTGCTGACCTGAAATTATATGGCTTCCGTAAACGCTTTTCAGATATTTCATAAGAGCCTTTGCTTCATCAGTAGCATTTTTATCGACTAAAACATCTGTTGCCGCTGAGTAGTCCGGAGCAGGAGTCTTTGTCAGAGTTACGCTGTCATAAAGGCAATAGCCCCAGCCTCCGCCGAATGTGATTGTATTTTCGCCCTTGGTCAGCTTAATGTCACCGAAGCTGAAATCATTCCAGTCAGAAGTACGAGGAATCTTAACAGTTTTGCTCCATGTAGTTCCGTCAGCTCTTTCAACGCTTACACTTCCCTCACGGATTTCGCCTTCATTTCCGAGATACATAAGGCTTCTTGAAACAAGGCGATACATACCGGTTTCGGGAGCGTCAACAGTAAATGACATAGTGCCTCCGTTTGTAACCCATACAAAGCCGTCACCAGTAAAGCCGGGATATTCATCATTGTAAACCTTTGTTGCAACAGTTGCACCGTCCGAAAGCTTCAGGTTCTCACATTCAGATGAGAAAAGAGGCTTTGCCGTTTCGCCGACAGCTATTGCTGAAAGCACTGATGAACACATTGTCAATGAAAGTGCTGATGCTGTTAAAGCACTAATCATTTTTTTGATTCTGCACATAATTTTTTTCTCCTCTCAGAATAATATATATATTATTATATCACCAAGTGAAAAAAATAGCAATATTACCGGAGAAAAAAATTCTCAGAAAGATTATTTATGATATTTTCCGCCTGTGGAAATCTGAAAAGCACGGTAAATCTGTTCCAGAAGCATTACTCTTGCAAGCTGGTGCGGAAAGGTCATTTTTGACATGGAAAGCCTGAAATCCCCCATTGATTTTATTTCAGGAGCAAGTCCGAAAGAGCTTCCTATTATAAATGTAACTGTATTGTTTCCGGATACAACGGCATTCTGTATAATTCCGGAAAGCTCCGGACTTGTAACCTGCTTTCCCTCGATACACAAGGGTATTATATATCCCTTTGCAAATTTCCTTATGCTCTCCGATTCTTTTTGCAGAGCATTTTCTATTTCCTTCTGAGATGGATTTTCACTTAATCTGTATTCGCTGAGTTCGTGAATTTCCGTATTGCAGTATCTCGAAAGTCTTTTTATATATTCATCACAGGCATTCCTGAGATAATCTTCCTTCAGTTTTCCTATAACTATAAGATTTACTGTCATATCAGAAAATTACAACTCCTCCCCTGGTTTCCTTTGGAGCTATTCCAAGAAGATAATCCGTATTTCTGCGGTAGCCTTCAAGTGCAAGCTGAATTGTCTTGTCTGCAATTTCAGGACGGTTATTCTCCGGACTGAGATGCCCCAGCAAAAAATACCTTGTACCGCTTCTGATTAGCTTTCTGATTTGAGATGCACAGTCATCATTTGAGAGATGTCCCTCCATAGACAGTATTCGCTTTTTCAGATTAAGCGGATAATCTCCCGTACGGAGCATTCTGTCATCATAATTTGACTCCAGAAGCACCAGCCTGCAACCTTTAAGGGAATACTCTATTTCAGGAGTTATATGACCCAAATCCGTACATACTGCACAGTATTTATTATCGGGAGTGCGTATCCTGTAGCCACAGCTGTGTACAGCATCATGCGGAGTATCAAAAGCTGTTATCTCCATTCCTGCAATGCATACTTTATTATCCCTGATTTCAATTGCCGGAGAATCAGGAGATATTTTACCGTCATGAGTCAGGATTTCAATAGTTTCACGTCTGCTGTATACAGGACATCTTACCTTTGAACCAAATAATTTAAGTCCCTTTATATGGTCTCCGTGTTCATGAGTAATAAATATTGCCTTTACTGCCTCAGGAGTAAGCCTGTTAGCTTTAAGAGCCTCACACAGCTTTTTACAGCTTACTCCTGCATCGATCAGAATACCTCCCTTTTCAGTACCGATAAAAGTAGAATTTCCCTGACTTGAGCTGAAAAGAGGATACAATCTTGCCATACTGAATTAACCTATCTTTTTTATTTCAGTACCCTGACGGGTTTCCTTTATCGAATATCCAAGAGCTGTAATTTTATCACGGATTTCATCGGCAAGTGCAAAATTCTTTTCTTTTCTTGCAGATTTTCTCTGTTCGGCAAGCTCAAGAACTTCTGCAGGAATTTCGTCAGCTTTTCTTCTGTTATACATAAGTCCCAGCACTCCTGTAAGCTCATCAAATAAATCTGCTCCTGCCTGCAACTGCTGTTTTGATACAGAATTATCTGATGACATTGTATTCAAATCCCTTACAAGCTCAAATATAAATGATATTGCATCTGCTGTATTGAGGTCGTCGTCCATAGCTGTTATAAACTGCTGACGACGTGTATCAAAAAGATTTTTTGCCGATTCAGAAATTTCGCCGTCCTTTGCATTGGCAATTGCACGGTCAAGAGTTTCACGGCAGTTGTAAAGACGTTCAAGTGAAGCCTTGCACGCCTCCAGAAGCTCAACGCAGTAATTAATAGGGCTTCTGTAGTGAGCCTGAATCATCATGTATCTTACTGTTTCATATCCGTATTTTTCGGCTACTTCACGGGCAGTAAAGAAATTTCCGAGAGATTTTGACATCTTTTTATTGTCAACGTTTATATATCCGTTATGCATCCAGCAGTTTGCAAGAGGCTTTCCGGTAACAGCTTCGGACTGTGCGATTTCGTTTTCATGGTGAGGGAAAATCAAATCCTGACCTCCGCAGTGAATATCAAGTGTATCACCTATATGATATCCTGACATTGCAGAACACTCAATATGCCAGCCCGGACGACCCTTTCCCCATGGAGATTCCCAGTAAGGCTCGCCCTCCTTAGCGGACTTCCATACAGCAAAATCAAGAGGATTTTCCTTGATATCGCTTACATCTATTCTTGCACCTGCCTGCAATTCCTCTATAGGCATTCCGGAGAGCTTCCCATATTCCTTAAAGCTTGATGTCCTGAAATATACATCACCATTTTTTTCATATGCGTGACCTGTTTCAACAAGCTTTCTGACAAGGTCTATTATTATATCCATGCTTTCGGTAACCTTCGGGTGAATATCGGCATCCATTACGTTAAGTCCGTGGGCATCTGTTTTATATTCGGCAATATATTTTTCGGAGATTTCTGAAGCAGGAACGCCTTCTTCATTGGATTTCTTAATAATTTTATCGTCAACGTCTGTAAAATTCTGAACGTATTTTACGTTATATCCTCTGTATTTCAGATAGCGTCTGAGGACATCAAATGCACATATAGGACGTGCATTTCCTATGTGTATATAATTATATACAGTAGGTCCGCAGGCATATATATTAACCTGTTTTCCTGAAATGGGTTTAAGCTCCTGTTTTTGTCTTGTCATTGTATTATAAATCTGCATTATAAATCTTTCCTTTCATAAGGTTATACTGTCCCGCTATTTTTTTTGTCAGGATTTTTGATAATCATATTAACCGCAACTGAAATTCCTATTCCTGCCAGCGTTTCAATCACACGCAGAACTATAAACAGATAGGGATTCATTCTTACGATATTTACCAGAACCACACTGAAGAATACTACACACGTGATAAATGCACTTTTTTCACGGTGTATGAGAACTGTTATATAAATCATCGGAGCTACAAAAAGACTTATTATTATATAATAGGCTATGCTGAAAATCTCAATAGAAAATATATTTATTACAACAAGCATAAGTGCTGAAAATATACCTCCTATAAAAGTGCCTATGCATCTTACACCAGCCGTTTTAAGGCTTGCTTCTGTACTTACCTGCATACAGAGTATGGCGGTTATAATAGTATAAAAGGGATTATAGTTGAAAATATATCCCGACAAGGCACTTAAAAATACAGCAATAACAGTTTTCCATATTCTCATTCCAATGTGAGGTACGGGAATATTATTTATTCTGTGAATTTTCAATTTCCTGAATTTTCCTTTCAAGACTTTCTATTTTTGCAAGCATCTTACACATATCCAGAGAGACGGGGTCAGGGATATGAATCTGGTCAATTTCATTTGTAACGCATGGTCTTACTTTGTTTCCGTCCTGTCTTACTATCCTTGCCGGTATTCCGACAGCTGTACAGTTATCGGGAAGCGGATTCAGTACTACTGCATTTGCAGCAATTTTTACATTGTTTCCGACTGTAAAAGGTCCGAGAACCTTTGCACCTGCTCCGACAAGAACATTATTTCCGAGAGTGGGGTGACGTTTTCCCTTATCCTTACCTGTACCTCCCAGAGTTACACCCTGATATATCAGACAGTTGTCACCTATAACAGCAGTTTCACCGATTACAACGCCCATTCCGTGGTCTATGAAAAGACTTTTTCCTATCGTTGCACCGGGGTGAATTTCTATCCCTGTCCAGAATCTTGAACACTGTGAAATTATTCTTGCAATAGTATACATCTTGTGTTTATAAAACCAATGGGCATGGCGGTAGCTTCTTACGGCATGAAGTCCGGAGTAAGTAAAAAGTATTTCAAATGAACTTCTTGCAGCAGGGTCATGCTCCTTTATAACGGCAATATCCTCTCTTAACTGTTTGAAAATAGCAATCGCCTCCTTAACAGAAAAAGCCCTGAGGGAGATGGTATCCTCCGACAGAGTCCGGATTACATATTATATTATATACACAAAATCCTATAATGTCAATATAATTCATACAGAAAAAAAACTACCCTTCCGCAGAAGGGCAGTTCATATTGATGATTATTCAGCACTTGCGTTTTTCTCGATGTAGTTTACGATGTCGCCTACAGTCTTTATACCGTCAACAGCTTCCTCAGGGATTTCGAGGTCAAATTCGTCCTCGATAACAGAGATGAGGTCTACGACGTCGAGTGAATCAGCACCCAAATCCTCAGTAATACTTGCCTCCATAGTAATTTTTTCTTCATCAACGCTGAGCTGGTCAGCGATAATGTCTTTAAGCTTGTCAAAAGTCATAACAAAAATCCTCCATTGTTTGTGATATGAAAAAAACGGTTAAAAGATTTATTCTGTGAACTCACCGATTTTTCTAAACTTAGTATAACGTGCTTTAAGCAATTCGTCAATATCTTTTTTAGAAATTTCTGAAATTTCATGTACCAAAAATTCCTTGATATTTTCAGTAATTTTGTCTAAATTGTTGTGAGCTCCGCCGAGAGGCTCTTCAATAATTGTCTCAGCAATCTGTAATTCAAGCATATCCTCAGCGGTTATCTTCATTATAGAGCTTGCTTCCTCCTCACGTGAGGGGTCTTTCCAGAGAATACTTGCAAAGCCTCTGGGGGATAATACAGAGTAGCTTGCATTTTCAAGCATTGCGAGATGGTCGCATACTCCCAGAGCCAAAGCTCCTCCGCTTCCTGCCTCGCCGAGAACTACCGATATTATGGGAGTTCTGAGAGTCATAAACTCCATAATATTTCTTGCGATAGCTTCTCCCTGACCTCTTTCCTCCGCTGATATACCGCAGAATGCTCCGGGGGTATCTATGAAGCATATTACCGGTCTGTGAAATTTTTCTGCCTGTCTTGCAAGTCTCAGAGCTTTTCTGTAGCCCTCGGGGTGAGGCATGGCAAAATTACATTTTTTATTTTCGTTTATATCTCTGCCTTTTACCTGAGCTATTATTGTAACCGGAATTTCGTTCAGTCTGCCTATTCCGCCTATTATAGCACCGTCATCACCATAATGACGGTCTCCGTGCATTTCATAGAAATCCGTAAAAATAAGGGGAATATAATCATTGACGGTCGGACGGTTTTTATTATGTACAATCTGAAGGCGTTCCCATGCAGTTTTAGCTTCGTTTTCCATAAACCTTATAACACCTCCGTATCATTTTCCGGCACATAGCCATGAAGCTTCAGAAGATGCGAAAGCGTACTACGCATTTTTTTGCGTTCGACAATCATATCTATAAATCCCTTTTCCTGTAAAAATTCAGCAAGCTGAAAATCATCAGGAAGCCTCTGCTTTATAGTACCCTCTATTACACGTCTGCCGGCAAAGCCTATAAGCACCTTGGGTTCTGCAATAATAATATCGCCTAAAGATGCAAAGCTTGCTGTAACTCCGCCGGTAGTGGGGTCAGTCATAACGGTTATATAGAGAAGTCCTGCCTGATTATGACGTGCAACAGCTCCGGAGGTTTTAGCCATCTGCATAAGGGATACTATACCCTCCTGCATTCTTGCACCGCCTGATGCTGTAAATATAATCACAGGCAATTTTTTTTCAACAGCAAATTCAAAAGCTCTTGTAATTTTTTCGCCCACAACACTTCCCATAGATGCCATCATGTATCTTGAATCCATAACGGCTATTACAGTACGGCTTCCCTTTATAGTTGCCTCTCCTGTTATAACAGCATCGGAAAGCCCCGTCCTTTCACGAAGCTCCTGTTGTTTTTCCTCATATTCCGGATAATTTATAGGGTTACAGCTTTTCATATCCTTGTCAAATTCCACAAAGCTTTCTTTATCGACTGTTATTGCGATACGTTCTCTTGCAGTCATTCTGCCGTGATAGTTGCAGTTGGGGCATACCTTTACAAGCTCATTGTAATGCTCCTCAGTGATAGTATGCTGACAGCGGGGGCATTTGAATTTTGGCTGTTCCGGTTCAGATTTTGTATTGTCATCGTTGAATCTTTTCGTAACGATTTTTAATAAATCCTCAATCATTTATTTCACCACAATCTATTTTTTCTTTTTACGCTTTTCCATATACTCATTGAGATAGCCTATATTATAGTTACCGCTTTCAAAATCGTGATTTTTAATAAGCTCAAGCTGGAAATCAATATTTGTATCCACTCCGTCAACTATAAATTCAGACAATGCCCATTTCATTTTAAGTATAGCTTCTTCTCTTGTTGAACCGTGTGCAATCAGCTTTGCTATCATGGAATCGTAATAGGGCGTAATAGTATAACCCTGATATACAGCTGTATCTATTCTTATTCCCGGACCTCCGGGTATATTCAGGGATTCTATCTTTCCGGGAGATGGTCTGAAATCCAAATCGGGATTTTCCGCATTTATTCTGCACTCTATTGCATGACCGTTTATTTTTACATCTTCCTGAGATATATCCAGCTTTTCTCCTGAGGCTATTCTGATTTGAGCCTTTACCAAATCAAAGCCTGTTACAGCCTCCGTAACAGGGTGTTCGACCTGTATACGGGTATTCATTTCCATAAAGTAGAATTTCTTCTCATCATCAACGAGAAATTCTATAGTACCGGCATTATAGTATCCGCACTGCTTTGCTGCAATTACAGCAGATTCGCCCATTTTTTCTCTGAGTTCAGGAGTTACAACAGGGCTGGGACTTTCCTCAAGAACCTTCTGATTTCTTCTCTGCATACTGCAGTCACGCTCACCGAGATATACGGTATTTCCGTATTTGTCAGCTATAATCTGTATCTCCACATGGTGAGGATTTATCAGGAATTTTTCAATATATACGGAATCGTCGCCGAAAAAATTCTTTGCTTCCTGCTGAGCGACAGTCATCTGTGATTCAAGCTCCTCCGGAGTATCAACACGCCTGATACCTCTTCCGCCTCCGCCTGCCGATGCCTTTACAAGTATCGGATATCCTGCCTTTTCAGCAATTTTACGGGCTTCGTCCAAAGACCTGACTGCTCCCTTTGAACCGGGTATGACGGGGACTCCGGCTTTCCACATAGTTTCCTTGGCAGCAGCCTTATCTCCGAGCATTTCTATTGATTTATATGAAGGTCCTATGAATTCTATACCAAATTTTTCGCATAATCTTGCAAATTCAGCATTTTCGGATAAAAAACCGAATCCGGGGTGTATCGCATCAGAATGTGTTATAATTGCCGCTGAGATTATGGCATTCATATTAAGATAGCTGTCCTTTGTGGCAGCTCCTCCTATGCATACGGATTCATCTGCAATCTGTGCATGAAGTGCATTTTTATCCGCTGTGGAATATACTGCCACACATCTGACACCAAGCTCACGGCAGGCACGTATTATTCTTACGGCAATTTCTCCTCTGTTGGCAATCAATACTTTTTTAAACATATTTATTCTTCCTTGTTGCCGTCCACTACAGCAAATGAAATCTCACACGATACAGCTTTTTTTCCGTCAACAGTAGCAAGAGCCTTTCCTGTTCCTATTGAGAGCTTTTCCTTGATTATTTCGACTTCAAGGTCAAGAACGTCCCCTGGCACTACCTGCTTGCGGAACTTTGCTTTATCTATGCCGGCAAAAAGTGCGATTTTACCCTTATACTGAGGCTTTGAAAGCATACATACTGCTCCTGCCTGAGCAAGCATTTCAATCATAAGAACTCCAGGTGTTACAGGATAATCAGGGAAATGTCCCTTGAACCAGAAATCCTCTTCTTTTATATATTTTCTGGCTTTTATTCTTACTCCCACTTCCATTTCAAGAACCTCATCTATAAGCAGAAAAGGGTCTCTGTGGGGAATTATTTCCATAATCTGTTCTCTGTTCAACAATACTTCTGACATTTTTGTCCTCCCTTTTAAAATTATCCTATAATCATAATCGGCTGGTCATACTCGACAGCCTGACCGTTGTCAACAAGTATATCAAGGATTTTTCCGTCAAAATCGCTCTGTACCTCATTCATAAGCTTCATGGATTCTATAATCATGATTACATCGCCTTTTTTAACCGTATCGCCTATTTTTACAAAAGGCGGTTTATCGGGTGAAGGTGATGAATAGAAAGTACCTACAATCGGAGATTTAACGATATTTCCGGCAGGTGCGGATTTTTCAGGCTTATCTGTATTTTCCTGCGGTACTGATGCATTGACATTCTGTACTGTCATGGAAGGCTGTACCGGAACAGAGGATATAACCTCTTTATTTTTACTCTCTATCACAATTTCATTGGCACCGTATTTGAGTTTTATTCTGCCGAGTTCGTTTTTGCTGACGATTTCGGCAAGTTCCTTTATCTCATCAAGAGTAATAATGTTCATTATCTTTTCTGACATAACACAACCCCTCTCTTAATCAATGACTTTTTTAAAGCATACTGTAGCATTGTGTCCACCGAAGCCAAGAGAATTTGAAAGTGCTGCTTTTACTTCCTGACTGATATTTCCCTCAACGCAGTAATTCAGGTCACATTCCTCATCAGGAACTTTATATCCGACAGTCTTGTGAACAAGTCCCTCTTTGATACTCTTTGCAGTTACAATTGCTTCAACAGCTCCGGCAGCTCCGAGAAGATGACCTATCATAGATTTTGTGGAATTGATTTTTACATTGTAAGCCTCATCACCGAAAGCATTTTTAATAGCTCTTGTTTCATATTTGTCATTAAGTCCTGTTGATGTTCCGTGAGCGTTTATATAATCCACCTCACATGGCTTTAATCCTGCTTCGTCCATGGCGAGAGTCATTGCCATACCTGCAGCTTCTCCCTCCGGTGAAGGTGATGTCATGTGATAGCCGTCACACGTTGCACCATATCCGGCGATTTCAGCATAAATTTCAGCACCTCTTGCCTTTGCATGTTCATATTCCTCAAGAACAAGTATTCCGCAGCCCTCACCGAGTACAAATCCGCTTCTTTCCTTGTCAAATGGTATTGAAGCACGTTCAAGGTCATCTGATTTTGTAAGAGCCTTCATATTGCTGAATCCGCCAAGGGCAAATTCAGTAACTGTACTTTCAGTACCTCCGCAGAGACATACATCAAGATATCCGTCCTTGATTTTTCTGAATGCCTCTCCTATTGCATGGGTTGCTGAAGAACATGCTGTTACAGTTGCAAAGTTAGCTCCCTTAAAGCCTGTCTTTATTGATACAGTACCGGCAGCCATATTTGAAATCATCATCGGAATATAGAATACGGATACTTTTCCTGGACCCTTTTCGAGATATTTCTGATGTTCCTGTTCAGTAAGCTCAAGACCGCCTATTCCACAGCCTATTATAACTCCTGCCCTGTATGGGTCGATATCCTTGAAATCAGTTCCGCAGTCTTTAAGAGCCTCGCTTGTTGATACAAGAGCAAACTTAGTAAATCTGTCCATTCGCCTTGATTCCTTTTTATCAAAGCATATCGGGTCATTATAATAGTTTTCTTCGTTGAAATCCTTTACTGTGCCGGCAATTGAAACTCCTGTTCTTGAAGAATCAAATTTATCCACAAATGAAAATCCTATTTTATTATCAACAATTCCCTTCCAGAAATCAGCAACATTATTTCCAAGAGGGTTTACAGTTCCCATTCCTGTTATTACTACTCTTTTCATCTGATAATCCTTTCTTTTTAAAAATTTCTTTACATTGAAAGTCCGCCGGATATTTCAATAACCTGTCCTGTCACATAGCTTGAATCTGATGATGCAAGGAAGGATACTACTCCGGCTATTTCCTCAACTTCACCGTATCTTTTCATTGCAATCTGTGCAATCATTGCCTCTCTCTGTGCATCTGTAAGCTTGTCTGTCATAGGAGTTTTAATAAATCCGGGGGCTACTGCATTACATGTAATACCTCTTGAACCAAATTCCTTTGCAGTAGTCTTTGTCATACCGATTATTGCAGCCTTTGATGCTGAATAATTGAACTGTCCGGGATTTCCGTAAAGTCCTGCTACTGACGCAAGATTGATTATATGACCGCTTCTCTGTCTCATCATTACAGTAGCTACGTGCTTTGTCATATTGAATACGCTTT
>JAQXFT010000066.1 GCA_029005335.1 Oscillospiraceae bacterium | reverse complement strand
CATCATAATTTCTGATATATCCGCTGTTTTCGTAGTACTGACAGTCTTTCGGGTGACCGAAGAAAAATCCTGTACAGTACTTTCTGTGACTGACTTTGAATACTTCCTCACGAATCCATTCGGGGAGCTTGAAATTATCGGGATTTTTATAATACTCATCAACAGCCATACGATAGGCATTTGTTATTATTGCGGTATAGTATGCGGATTTTGCACGTCCCTCAATTTTTAAGCTTGTGACTCCAGCCTGTGCAAGCTTGTCAATATGGTCAATCATACAGAGGTCTTTTGCGTTAAGGATATAAGTACCCTTTTCATCCTCAAAAACCGGATAAAATTCATTCGGACGCTTTTCCTCCATAAGATGATAACCCCAACGGCACGGCTGAGCACATTCTCCACGGTTTGCATCACGGTTTACGAGATACTGCGAAAGCAGACATCTTCCCGAAAATGATACGCACATTGCACCGTGAACGAATACTTCAATATCGAGTTCCTTTGGAGTCTTTGCACGGATTTCAGCGATTTCATCAAGGGAAAGCTCCCTTGCGGTAACAATACGCTTTGCACCCATATTATAAAGTTCATTGGCAGTAACATAATTTACTATTCCCGTCTGTGTTGAAATGTGTATTTCCATATCGGGAGCATATTTTTTGACAAGTGACAAAAGACCCAAATCGGCAACAATCAAAGCATCAGCCTTTGCACTTACTGCCTCATCGATGAACTGTTTAAACTGCGAAATTTCATTGTTTCTCGGGAGCGTATTGCAGGTGATATATACTTTTTTATTATTCTGATGTGCAAGCGATACAGCTTTTAAAAGTGTATCATAATCAAAATTCGGAGAGCCAGCTCTCATACCGAAATTTTTTCTTCCGAGATATACCGCATCTGCACCGTACCGGAGTGCAGATTCAAGGCGTTCAGAATCTCCGGCAGGTGCAAGTACTTCAAGATTTTTTTTCAATATATTATCCTCCGTATTCAGCGATTTTTTGCTCATGTTCCTCAAGAGTTGCGGAGAAATATGTCTGACCAGTATCAATATCAGCATAGAAGTAGAAAGCATCGCTCTGGAAGTTTTCGAGTACAGCATCAATAGCCTCTATTCCTGGATTGCATATAGGTCCGGGAGGAAGTCCGGGACTTTTATATGTATCATAAGTGTCAAGTATAAGCTGGTCTTCAATATCCATATTCGGCTTAATGACATCACGGGCATAGTATGTTGTAGGGTCTGATTGCAGAAGCGGGAATATATCAGGATTATTAAGTCTGTTCCAGAATACCGATGCAACCATAATCATTGTTTCTTTGGTAGGAGCTTCAGCCTGGACTATTGATGAAAATGTAATAAGCTGGTCGAGAGTAAGACCAAGGCTTTCCATTTTGCGGTAGCGTTCAGGAGTCATTTTCTCATTGAAGTTGAGATATATTTTCTGGCATACCTGTTCAGGCTCCATATTTTCGTAGAAATAGTAGGTATCAGGGAAGAGGTAGCCCTCCATACGGTAGAATTTAAGAGTTGTGGACGAGCTGAGACGGTTTTCAAAATCGAAGCCATATCCGCCTGCATTGAAGTAGAAGATGAAATCGGAAGCGGAGCATACTTTTGCAGCTTCAAGCTTATTTGCAGCATCAACAAGGGTTATACCCTCAGGGAATGTGACACTTACCTCAACCTTTTCTTCGCTCTGGATACTTGTAAGCTCCTGAATAAGGGTTTCATAAGCCATATTAGGGCGTACGAAATGTTCACCTGCAATATACTGGCTGTCAGCATTGCTCAGGCGTGAAAAGAGCTGGAAGAATTCAGGAGATTTTATAATTCCGTCCTTTTCAAGCATAAGGGAGATTTCCTCAGTAGTAGCACCTTCCGGAACGACTATAAGCTGAGTGGTTTCACTTTTTCCGATTCCGAGCATATCCTTTCCGTATGCGATTATGACAAGTGAAAGTGATATAGCTACTGCAAAAATAAGTGTAGTTAGAATCAGCACTCCGGGAAGTCTGTAGTGGTGCTTTTTCTTTTTTTTCTTTTTACGGGATTTTTTCGGGTCTTTTTTTTCTGGAATTTCCTTAGTGATTTCATCGGAATCAAAGTCCTGAGCTTCCTCCGAATCCTCTTTGAAATCGTCACCTACTGTTTCAGCGGAACGCAGTGTAAATTCAGAGGCTTTGAGGGAATTTTCAATAAAATCCTCATTTTCAGAAACAGGATTTGTTTCTGATTCGGATTTTTTGCTTTCGATATCATTAAGAATATCATTTACAGTCGAATCATTATCTTTCGGCACTTTACTGCACTGTCCTTTCTTCGGTAATAACCGTTTTTATTTTTATGTCATGCTTTTCTGACGGGAGATTGTCAGAGAGCATTTCATCAAAGCAGATTCCGATTGTATATATATTTTCTGATTCAAGGAATCTGTCATAATATCCTCCGCCGTAGCCCAGCCTTGTACCGTCCATGGAGAAAGAGAGTGCCGGAACGATACATACAGTATTCTGAGTTATAACAGCTTTCTGATTTCCGGAGGGTTCAGGTATTCCGAAAGCTCCGGCAGTCAGATTATCAAGGGAATTTATATAAATAAATTCCATAATGCCATTTCTGAGACATCTTGGAACAGCAACTTTTTTTCCGGATTCAAGAAGATTTTTTATTATTGAAAGCGTATCTGTTTCAGAGCCGTAGGAAACATATATGAGGATAGTATCGGCATTTATGACATAGGGATTATTAAGTACACGTTCCGTAATTCTGAAA
This sequence comes from Oscillospiraceae bacterium, assembly GCA_029005335.1. Taxonomy (GTDB): domain Bacteria; phylum Bacillota; class Clostridia; order Oscillospirales; family Ruminococcaceae; genus Ruminococcus. The sequence continues at coordinate 14,712 of JAQXFT010000066.1, read as the reverse complement.
TTTTTTTCAGCTTTTCCGGAAATCTGACTGCGTTTTATACGGAAGAGCTTTCTCAGTTCTTTTTTATCCATAATCATTCAAAAAGTATAGCGGATTTAATCTGGTTGCTCAGGGCTTCTGAATCGAGAACCTCAATAAGCTTCAGTCCGAAATCAACGGCAGTTCCTGCACCTTTTGATGTAATTATATTACCGTCGGCAACAGCAGGGGATTCAGCAATTACAGCACCTGTAAGCTCCTTTTCAAATCCGGTATAGCATACAGCCTTTTTACCTTTAAGAAGTCCCTTGTGACCAAGTATTGACGGAGCAGCACATATTGCACCGATAAATTTATTGTTTCTGACACAGAAATCAATAGCCTTCTGAACAGTTTCATCGGCTTCAAGGTTAAGAGTTCCGGGCATACCTCCGGGCAGGACTATCATTTCAAGCGAATCATCGAGAGTGATTTTATCAGTAGTTGTATCAGTTAAAACGGTTACTTTATGAGAGCCTGTAACGGTATTTTTTCCGACTCCGACAGTAACGACATCTTTTTTTGCACGTCTGAGCAAATCAACCGGAGTAATTGCTTCAGTTTCCTCGAATCCGTCGGCTAAAAAAACATAAATCATATTAATGTACTTCCTTTCAATAGTTAAAAGTGATTATATTCTTTTCCAGAATATATGCAGGATTATAGGACAGCTTGGATTTTCTGAGACCCTCTATGCCCAAATCCTCCTCACGGTTTACGTATCTGAAATTTTCTGCAAAAGCCTTGCAGAACTGGTTATTAATAGCAGGATATATGCCCTGATAAGAAGTGTCAGCCTTTTCAATATGGACGCATACAGTATTGCTGTTAAGTCTTTCACCGATTGAAAAGGCTTTGATTTTTCCGTCTATTCTGATAATTCCGCCGAAAAGCTTCATTTCACTGAAGTGATTGAAGAAGGTATTGATTGCGAACTGTTCGGCAACGCTTGAGAAGTCGTCGATACCGTTTCTGATGTTATAATTCACTGCACTGAAAGCTATACATTCATCGAAATCGGATTCAGTCATGACGGAGAAATTCCAGTTATACTGGTTTATTTTTGCAAGGTGATTGCGTTTCTGGTGATATTTTCTTCCTGAGAGGTTAATCAAATCGGCGGAATTGTAGATATAATCGGAGTTGTCACGGTCATATTCAACAGTAAACTGACCGGAATAAAGGCTGTTCAGGATTCTGAGAGTATTCTGGGTAACTCCGGAAACTCTCAGAGGTTTTCCGATACTTCCGGCATATTTTTTCATTTCGTCAAACACTTCACGGTAATCGCCCTCTCCGGACGGAAAGAGAAATACGGGTATATCATCATCAGTATCAGATGCACAGGTTATATAGAAATTTTTATAGAAAGCTATTTTTGAATTGCTTAATCTCCTCCATGCCATATTGTTTGCGAAGCTGTATTCGCACCCCTGAAAATCAGATTTTTCAAGACATCTGCAAATTCTGTCCTTATCAGATATATCAATAGTTCTGAAATCAAGCATTTAGTTCACCATACTTAAAGAGGTTTTTTAAGAGATGCCATATATTTTCTGACTTCCTCAGCCTTACCGCAGGACATTTTACCTTCAGGGCAGTTACCGTTGCAACAGGAAGCTCCGGCATTTCTGAAGACTGAGGGAGCAACCTGACTGCAAAGCCGAAGCATTTCGCAGGCAAGCTCACGTATTTCCCACTGGGCTCTGTTACAGCATCTGAGCTTGAAGAAGTTCAGGAGGCTTCTTGCGTTCATAGTAACCATTATTTTAGTTTCGCAGGAGTTGGGGAGAACGAATCTTGCATCTTCGATAGCTTTTTTTTCTGCACTGCTTCTTGCCTTTTTTTCAGAAATTCCCTGATTAATAAATTCCTGATAGTATTTTTCTTCGAGGATACTGCTGATTCTGTTATAATCTCTGACAGCGTTTTCCATAGCCTTTAAATAAATTCCGGAGGCTTCCGGATTATCAGCAATTGCAGGAGGGGTTATATACTGGAAATTATCCTGACGCACATATCTCTGACTCTGTACTGAAAATGATGCAATACGGTGTCTTGTAATCTGAGCGAGGAGGGTTCTTGAAACACCTTCTATTCCGAAAGTAAATGTAATATGTTCGATAGGGCTTTCGTGACCCATAGCCGAGAGCATTTCAACAAATGACTGTGCCTTTTCGTCGTTCATACCCTCCATAAGGTTAGCAGCACTTGTATCAGAGTAGCAGAGTCTGGCAGCGGCTGCAATAATTTTTTCTGGTTCGGGAGTATGAGTTATCAGAGTTACTTTCATTATATATAATAATCCTTTCTTCAGAGCTTTATTCACTGAATTTATTATAGCATTTTTCTGATATAAAGTCAAGAAAACTATTATTTTTTCAGTTCACGCTGTTTTTTCTGTGAACGCACATCACGTCCGCTGAACACCATACAGGTATACATAGTGCTGAGACGTGAGCTTATTCTCTTTGAATATCTTGTATCTATATCCTTGAGTTCAAGATTTGTGCTTATTATGGTAGATTTTGCGATATTAAGTCTGGTATTTATTATATTGTATATAGTGGAATTATAAAAGGGTGATTCAAATTCCGTTCCCAGGTCGTCAATAATAAGCAAATCGGAATTATTCACAAGTGAAAGTGTATCATTGATTTTGTCACGTCCGAAGTGTTCCATTTCGATTTTATGGAGAATATTTATAGCAGAATCATAGATGACGCTGTAGCCTTTTTTCAGGACTTCATTTGCGATTGCCAATGAGAGATGAGTTTTTCCGAGACCGGTACTGCCCATCATCAGGATATTTTCACTGTGCTTGCCGAAGTTTTCTGCGAAATCCTTTGCTTTTTCAAGGATTTTTTTCATTGTGACAAAATCATCGCCGTTATAATATTCAAGGCTGAATGTCTCAAAGCTTGAAAGCTTTATCTGTGAGGATTTATTCATTTCATCTGCAGAAAGCTTTCCGACCAGTTCATGAAAGCAGTGACAGTATTCGCCGTTATGATATCCGGTATCATTGCAGTCCTTACAGCAATAGTGTATGTCAAGATAATCCGGGGGATATTGATACTTTCTGAGAGTAGATTTTATAAGCCTCTGGATTTCGAGATTTGATTTTTTCAGCTCAGCGATTTTTTCATTTACATTTTTCCCCTCAGAGATTATTCTGAATATTTCGTGGCTCGTATTATAGAGATGTGCATTGAATTCATTTATTTCGGGTACATCTCTGTTAACCTCCTCAATTCTCATCTGATTTTCGTTGATAGCATCGATACGCCGTTTCTGTATAATATTAAATGCTTTTTCATATATTTCAGATTTATCCATTTTTTCCTCCTATTAAAAATTATTCAGGAATATTTCATAATCCTCTTCAAAATGTCCGTCATCAGATTTTTCAGAATCGGTTGAATTATTCTTTTTGGATTTGAAAAGTTTTTTGAAATCAATATCGTCCTGTTCAGCCTGTTCAACTGTTGTGATATTTTTTTCCTTCCATCTTTTAAGAATAGTGTCTATATATTCTATTGGAATCCTTGCTTTGTTTCCGGTTGCTTCGACAGATTTCTCATATGCAAGCCTGATAAGCTCATCAGGATATTCTTCTGATTTCCATTTTATCATAAAATTTCTCTGTCTGGTGACAGGGTCACGTTCCATAAAAAACATTCTTTTAATTTTTTTGATGAATGAACCGTTTTCCATTTCATCTTTAAGGCGGTCAATTTCATTTCGGGCGAGTTCGGGAGAATCGATACCGTTTCTTCTGAATTTAAGAGCAACAGCTTCTATTTCCCAGATATAAGCCTTATTTATTGAAACGCAGTATTCTAAAATAATTTCAATCATCTCAGGCGAAAATCCAAGATACTGATAGAGCCATACAAGCGAACGCTGTACTGCAAAGTTCATGTTGTCAATATATTTTTCGGCAATATTGAAAAGTTTACGCAGGGGAGGAGTTGATTTGAGCATATCAGATATTTCTGACGGAGTAATATTAAGACCGTCGCTTGAATCCCTTGAATAGGAAATATAATTTTTCTGCCTTTCGGGAAAATATTCCGGCAGAGAAGCAGGGACTGCTGAAAATATACTGTTTACAGCCGGCAGACTGCTTTCATTATCTGAAGGAAGTATTCCGTGCTGTTCCCAGAATAAGACTGAATCACTTACCTCATCTTCAGGCAAATCCAGAGTCTCAGCTATTTCCTGAATGTCAAATGATTTTCCGTTATTCCTGAGCAGGTAAAGCAAAACTTTTAACTGTGAACCGTCAGCAATTTTCAGAAATCCGTCTGCAACAATGCCGGGAACTACGAAAATATTTCCCCATATTCCACAGTTAAAACCATATTTCATAGAAATTACCTCACAAAAAAATTTTTTCTGTTTTACTATTATAGCATTTCTGAATCAAAAAGTAAATAAGTCAGAATTAATTTTTTCAGAAAAATGTCACCTTTTTTGAAAAAATATGGTTGACATTCCGGAGGCAATGTGATATAATAGAAATCAGAGGAGGAATTTATTATGAATAAATCAAAAATTTCAGTCAGGGATATTGCAAAATGCGGAATGTGTACAGCACTTATAGCAGTATGTGCATGGATTCAGATACCTATGACTGTACCCTTTACGCTTCAGACATTCGGAATATTTGTTGCAGTGGGACTTCTTGGCGGAAAGCTCGGAACGTTTTCTGTGCTGGCGTATGTGCTTTTAGGTGCTTGCGGAGTACCTGTATTTGCAGGATTTTCGGGTGGACTGGGAATAATCATGGGAACTACCGGAGGATATATAGTGGGATTTATAGCTTCGGCACTTGTCATGTGGCTTTTTGAAAAGCTTCTCGGAAAAAGTTATCCTGTATTAATAAGCTCTATGATTGCAGGGCTTCTTGTATGCTATGCACTGGGTACAGCATGGTTTATGCTGGTATATTCAAAAAATACCGGAAGTATTGGACTTATGCAGACTCTTTCATGGTGTGTTATACCATTTATCATTCCGGACGCTTTAAAAATTTTCTGTGCATCAATAGTTGTAAAGGCGATAGGAAAATATGTTAACGCTTAGACCGCATCATCTGTTATGTACGGAATTTTTTGAGGGCAGGGGATACAGTGATAAATTTACGGAAAATATGTACAGAGTAATATCAGAGCTTGAAAAAAATCCCGAAATATTTCTTGCAGTCAAATCTGATAGTATATGTTCTGAATGTCCGAAAAACTGCATATCAGGAAAAGCATTTTCATATGACATGAAAATTCTTGAATACTGTAAGCTCAATGAAAACAATGTATTCAGATATGATGATTTGAAGCAAAAAGTAAAATCGGAAATACTTGAAAAAAATCTTCTGAAGGATATATGCGGAGACTGTCAGTGGTATAGTATATGCGGTAAAAGAAATGCGGACGGAAAATAATTCCGTCCGCAGATTTTATTTATTCAGCAGGAAATCTTCCTGTTTCTGAAGCTCCTCAAGAGTAATTTTACCTTTCTTGTAAGCTCTTTTTGCATCTATAAGTGAGAAACAGTTAAGCTGTTCATCTGATATATCAGCCTCTTTAACCCAGTTACAGCCGAATACAATACTTTCGCCTTTAAGAAGTGCGGGAATTTCAAAATTATCGCCCGGCCAGTATGTTTTTCCCTTGTATGTCCAGCCACCGAATACATATCCTGACTTAGTAAATTCACATTCCGGAACAACAAGTGATTCACCATATGAAGCCTTTACTTTTGTTATCTGAGATGTTGAGGCTGAAAATTTTACATTATAGCTCATAGGACTCCAGATAGCTGTAAAATATGCTTCCTCATCAGGCATAATATAGGTTGCACTTGTTAAATAGTCCTGACCGTCATTTTCGCAGTGCCAGCCGGTAAGATTATAGCCTTTTCTTGCGAATCTTGTATTATCAGCAAGCTCAAAGGACTGACCTGCAATTCTTTCAAATTGAACATCAGTTCCGCCGACGAGATTTTCAAAATCTCCGGCATTATAGTGAACGTTTCTGAAAGCACGCCATATAGGATAAAGCTCAGTATCATGGTCGGGGATAATCATTTTTTCGCCCTTCTGGAAATCGTGTTCACCGTCAGTCCAGCCGTACTGCTGGAATCCGTCTTTAGCCACAACATCTCTTGGGATAACGAGAAATAAACCGGAAATTATTTCATATTCATTTAATTCCTCAATAAATCTTCCTCCGTCAGCCATAAAGGTTATTTTATGGAAGTCCTTGTCACCGGCTTTGAACCATACAGGAGTAAGAACAGTATCTTCTTCCGGCATTTTGAAGGAATCATTCGGTTCATAAAGTATATAGTTATTGTATGTCCAGCCAGAGAAATAATATCCGTCCTTTTCAGGTTCGCCCTCCGGAATGAATATAGAAGAACCACCTTCTACTGACATATCGGGTAAGTCGTAATCCTCACAGATTCCGCCGTCGAGGTCAAAGCTGAGGGTATATGAGGTTTTTTCGGAAATCTCAGCAGATGAATATACAGCAGGTGAACTGCATATAGTCAGTGTAAGGGCTGTAAGTACGGACAGGCATTTTGTAAATAATTTCATAAATATACTCCTTATCTGAATCTGTTTAATTTTTCGTCATAAGAATATCCTATTGATTTAAGCTTGTTTACTATATCAGCTTCTGAAACGTCAAGGGATTTGCAGAGGTCATCAAGATTTTTATAGTTATCCCTGAGCTGAGTATTTATATAGCTTAAAAGAATAGCAGGGTCATTGGGAATATTATTCATATCTGAAAAAAAGAATCCTTTCTTAAAATATATTTTAATGCTACAATATTTTTTCGGATTTGTCAACAAGTAAAAAAAATCTTTCTGATTTATGTTTGATTTGTACAAACAAAAGGCTTTTGTTTTGTAATTATTCACAATGGTTTTTAACCGGAAAATATGATATAATAAGATAGATTCTATTCAGAAAAATCAAATAACTAAGGAGCATTAATTATGAACGGTATTATATTTGATCTGGACGGTACTCTCTGGGATTCTTCAAAACAGGTTGCTGTGGCATGGAATAACGCTATGAGAGATTACTCCGGAGGCAGAATAAAGGTTGATGACGATTTCATGAAAAGTATTATGGGCAAGACTATGGACGAAATCGCTCTTATGCTTTTTCAGAATTATCCCGATTTGGATATTGAGCTTATATACAGAAAGTGCTTCGAGTATGAGGAAGAATATCTGCTTAAATACGGTGCAGAACTCTATCCGGAACTCGAAAGCACTCTGAAAATTCTGTCTGAGAAGTATAAATTGTCAATAGTAAGCAACTGTCAGAAAGGATATATTGAAACTTTTCTGAAGCATTATAATTTTGAGAAATATTTTTCTGATAAAGAGTGCTTCGGAAATACTTTAAAGGAAAAGGATTACAACATAAAGCTTGTTCACGAACGTTCCGGCTGTGAGAAATCTGTCTATGTAGGTGATACGGAATGGGATTACAAATCAGCCGTCAAAGCCGGAGTTGATTTTATTCATGCAAAATACGGTTTCGGAAGTGTACCGGAGGGTGTACCGTATATAAACAGCATAGGAGAACTTCCTGATTTTATCAGAGATTTATATTGAGAGTCTTTCCCGATTTTATATATTGAACGGTTTCAACCCCACATTTTTCAAACATAAGCTCTGATGCTTTTACGCCCTCAGTATCAGCATATTTGTTTTCAGCATACACAACTTTTTTTATACCGCTCTGTATTATAGCTTTTGCACACTCATTGCAGGGGAAAAGCGTTACATAGAGAGTAGCATTTTTAAGGCTTGCAGTATTCCGGTTGAGTATAGCATTAAGCTCCGCATGGCATACAAAAGGATATTTTGTATCAAGAGATGTTGCACCAGTACGCTCCCATGGCATATCGTCATCATTACAGCCTGTAGGCATACCGTTATAGCCTACTGCAACTATCTTTTTTTCCTCATTGACGATACAAGCTCCTACCTGTGTTGAAGCATCTTTGCTTCTCTGTGCGGAAAGCATTGCTATGCCCATAAAATATTCGTCCCAGGAAATATAATTTTCACGTTTCATACTTTATAATACCTCCGTTTTTTCTTTAATTATACTACAAGCTACAAAAAAAATCAAGAAAGAAATAAATTCCGTCAATAATTAAAAAATATTTTTTTTGAATCTGTATTGACTTTTCGGCAGCAGCTATGGTATAATGTTATATACTTTCGATAATGAACCATAGCCAAGGGGTAAGGCAACGGACTTTGACTCCGTCATTCCGCTGGTTCGAATCCAGCTGGTTCAATAAGATTTATGCGGTACTGCACTGATTTGTGCAGTACCGCATTTTTTATTCAAATGACAGCTGATTGATTTCGGGGATATTTTTCGCAGAAAGTCCGACTGCCGGAATATTATTTACTCTGTATTTTCCGGATATATTATTTTCATTCGGTTCAACGATTTCAGCAGAATTTACAATATGCTTTGACTTTGGAGTTATAACCTGTACGCCTATGCTGTCACGTGTGGATTTTACTGGTATCAAAGCTGTGTTGCAGAGTATAGCTCTGTTGCCGTCAGTTCTTATAAATATGTCAGTATCCTCCTGAATAAAGAGTATTTTAGCGAGAGGAGATTTGTTTGAATATGCGTTTGCAAGCTTTTTGCGGTTAGTTTTAGTTTCGTAGGATTTCAGCGGAACTTTGGTAATCTTTCCGTTTTCATATATGAAAAGAATATATCCTGAATAATCGGAGGTTATAATAGCTGTAACGAGATTTTCGCCGTCATCAAATCCGAGCTTTGCGGGGATATAGTCACCCATAACGCTTGCTTTTGTGCAGTCAAAGGCGGATATTTTTGACTTATATGCCTGATACTTGTCGGTAATGAAAATAATTTCCGATTTATTGGAAGTATCGAATGACTGTGAGATATAGTCACCCTCCTTGAGCTTCTGTTCACTGCTCATTCGGAGAGACTGCGGAGTAATTTTCTTGAAATATCCGCTTTGGGTGATGAATATATTAACAGGATAATCGGGAATATCGTCCTCTGTATCTTCTGATTCAGAATCTGTCTGGTAGCAGAGCATAGTTTTTCGGGGCTGTTTGTAATTTCTGATGACTTCTTTGAGTTCTTTTATAATAATATTTCTGACTTTTGATTTATCGCTGAGGATTTCTTCCATTTCGGATATATCATTTCTGAGCTGTTCAATTTCTTCTGTGCGTCTGAGGATATACTGTCTGTTTATGTTGCGGAGCTTTATTTCAGCGACATATTCTGCCTGAATTTCATCAATTCCGAATCCTGTCATGAGATTGGGGATAACATCTTCTTCCAATTCAGTTTCACGAATGATTTTTACAGCTTTATCTATATCGGTGAGAATTTTTGAAAGACCCTCCAGTAAATGGAGCTTTTCCTTTTTTCTGTTTAAATCGAAATAAGTACGTCTTTCGATACATTCAGTGCGGAAGGCAGTCCATTCCGTCAGTATTTCACGGATTCCCATAACTTTCGGAGTACCTGCTATCAGTATGTTGAAATTGCATGAGTAGTTATCCTGAAGCGGTGTAAGTCTGAAAAGCTTCTGCATAAGCTTATCGGGGTCGATACCTCTTTTCAAATCGATTGCTATTTTTAATCCGTCAATATCGGTTTCGTCACGGATATATGAAATTTCACGGATTTTTCCCTGCTTTATCAAATCGACAATTTTTTCGATTATAGCCTCAACAGTAGTTGTATATGGAATCTGGGTAACTTCAATGCAGTTTGCCGATTTGTCATAGTTATATTTTGAACGGATTTTTATACTTCCTCTGCCGGTATCATATATTTTGCGGAGTTCGTTTTCATCATAAATGATGAAGCCTCCGCCAGGGAAATCGGGAGCTTTAAGGGTACTTAAAATATCGTGTTCAGGATTTTTCATAAGTGAAATACAGGTTTCGCATACTTCCTGAAGATTGAAAGGGCATACATTACTTGCCATAGATACAGCAATTCCGGCATTTGCATTGACAAGGATTGTCGGGAACGTTGCCGGAAGAAGTGTAGGTTCAGGCATAGTGTTGTCGTAATTCGGTACAAAATCAACAGTTTCCTTGTCGATATCCCTGAAAAGCTCTCTGCATATCGGGGCAAGCTTAGCTTCTGTATATCTCGGGGCAGCACAACGCATATCACGTGAATATGCTTTACCGAAAGAGCCTTTTGAATCTATATAGGGGTGCAGAAGTGATTCATTGCCTCTTGTAAGCCTTACCATAGTATCATAAATAGACTGGTCGCCATGGGGATTAAGCTTCATGGCAGCACCTACTATATTTGCAGATTTTGAACGTTCTCTTTCGGGATTTAAAAGCCCGTTTTTATACATTGTATAGAGAAGCTTTCTGTGCGAGGGCTTGAATCCGTCAATTTCCGGAATAGCTCTTGAAATTATAACGCTCATGGCATATGGCATATAATTTTTTTTCAGAGTATCGCTTATAGGTTCATCAATAACTATTCCTGCCCCCTCAATGTAGGCATTATTTTTTTTAGGGGAGCTTTTTTTCTGTTCTGAAGTCTTTTTCTTTGGCATTTTAAAAAAATCCTTTCCTTATTAATTCCGAAAAAAATCAGCTTATATCAGCCAGTTCCAGATATTCCGCACCATGTTCGGATATATAGTTTTTTCGTCCCTGCAAATCGTCACCCAGAAGAATTTCAAAAATTTCAGCCGATTCATTTATATCATCAGCAGTTACCTTTATAAGTCTTCTTGTATCGGGATTCATAGTAGTGACGGACATCATATCAGGTTCATTTTCACCGAGACCCTTTGAACGCTGGAGAGTATATTTTTTGTCGCCGATTTTTTTAAGAATACTTTGCTTTTCCTTTTCGGTGTATGCAAAGTATGTCATATTTTTTGTTGTAATCTCAAAGAGAGGAGATTCCGCAATATATACGAATCCCTTTTCAATCAGCGAGGGAGTGAGTCTGTAAAGCATGGTGAGAATCAGAGTTCTTATCTGAAATCCGTCAACATCGGCATCAGTACAGATTACTATTTTATTCCAGCGGAGGTTTTCTATATTGAAGTTTGAGAAATCCTTGTTTGATTTTGTTTCAACTTCAACGCCACAGCCGAGAACCTTGATAATATCCGTAATTATATCATTTCTGAAAATCTTTGAGTATTCAGCTTTAAGACAGTTGAGTATTTTTCCTCTTACCGGAATAACAGCCTGAAATTCGGCATTTCTTGCCATTTTGACAGAACCGAGTGCGGAGTCGCCCTCCACGATATAAAGCTCACGGCGGGAAGTATCTTTTGTACGGCAGTCCACAAACTTCTGAACCATGTTTGATAAGTCGATAGTTCCGGAGAGCTTTTTCTTCATGTTCTGACGGGTCTTTTCAGCATTTTCACGGCTTCTCTTGTTGAGGAGTACCTGAGATGCAATTTTTTCAGCCTCATCGGGATTTTCTATGAAGTATATTTCAAGCTGATGCTTCAGAAATTCGGTCATAGCCTCATATATGAATTTGTTTGTAATGGCTTTTTTTGTCTGATTCTCATATGAAGTCTGGGTTGAAAATGATGATGATACAAGTATAAGACATTCCTCAACATCATTGAATGTAATTTTTGCTTCATTTTTGAGATATGCGTTATTCTGTTTGAGATAGGAGTCAATCTGAGATACAAAAGCCTGTTTTACAGCCTTTTCGGGAGAACCTCCATGCTCCAGAAAGCTTGAGTTATGATAGTATTCAAGAAATTTTATTTTGTTTGAGAAAGTGAGTGAGACATTAAGCCTGACTTTATATTCCGGCTTGTCTTCACGGTCACGGCCTTTTTTTTCACAGCTCCAGTTCTGAACAGATACAAGAGCATTGTCGCCTGAAATTTCCTTGACATAATCGCTGATTCCGTTTTCATAGATGAAATTGGTTTCTGTAAAAGTTCCGTCAGGATTTTCGGATTTATATATAAAAAGCAGATTCGGATTTACAACAGCCTGTCTTTTGAGTATATCAAAGAAAAAGTCGTCATCAGCCTGTATATCTGTAAACACATTTATATCGGGCTTCCATTTGGTTTTAGTGCCTGTATGGAGTCGGGAGGTTTTTTCTTTTTTCAGACCTCCGATATTTTCGCCCTTTTCAAAATGAAGGTTATATTTAAAGCCGTCTCTTATTACTTCAACGTCCATATATTCAGATGCAAACTGCGTGGCACAGAGTCCGAGACCATTAAGACCAAGTGAAAAATCATAGGATTCAGCGGAATCATCAAATTTTCCTCCGGCATAAAGCTCACAGAATACAAGTTCCCAGTTATAGCGGTTTTCGGTTTTATTGAAATCAACGGGACAACCTCTTCCGAAATCCTCTACTTCTACAGAGCAGTCATTGAATCGTGTAACTATAATCTTATTGCCGTATCCTGAGCGGGCTTCGTCTATCGAATTTGAGATAATCTCAAATATTGAGTGCTGACAGCCGTCGAGACCGTCAGAGCCGAATATAACTGCAGGACGCTTTCTTACTTTATCTGCACCCTTGAGCATCGTAATGCTTTCATTGCTGTAATTATTTTTATCCATATAAAAACCCTTTCTTTTTTTCTGAAAGTCAGTGATTATTTCTATCATATCACAAAAAAACAGTAATTGCAAGTGAAACAAAGATTCTTTTTATAATTTAATTATTTTTCTGAATAAATGTTATTCCTTATCTGATTCGACATAAATTTTGATTCATATGTATTATAATAGAGCATGGAGGTGAAATATCTTTGCAGACAATATATGCCGATGTTCTCATAGCTTTGAATATATACATAAATTTTATACTCATACTGGCGACCGCCCGGATAACCGGAAGTAAGGCTTCTCATGCGATAATTTCAGCGGTATATGGAAGCCTTTATTCTCTTATGATACTTCTGCCGGAGATTAATATATTTTTAAATATGCTTATAAAGATATTTGCAGGAGTTACCATAGTGATTATAGCATTCGGATTTGCAGGCATAAAGCGTATGCTTGTCAATACAATATGCTTTTTTACTGTGAATTTTATTTTCGGCGGAGTTATATTTGCTGTATATATATGGCTTAAACCGTCATTTATGCATTTTAACAATACATATTTCTATGTGGATTTTTCGCTCCTTACTCTTATATTTGTTACCACCTTTTTATATACAATGCTTTGTATTTTCAGATATATTGCTGACCGCAGAGACCTGTTTTCTGATGAATACCGGATATCTGTAAAATATCATGGAAAAAGCGTTGTGCTTAAAGGGCTTGCGGATACCGGAAATTCTCTTGTTGATTTTTTTACCGGAAAGCCTGTTATAATATGCAGTCGTGATGAGATTTCAGAAATACTGAGTCTGCCGGAATCTCCTGAGGAATATCTTAAAATAAAGGGAATCAGGATTATACCTTATTCAGTGATTTCCGGTGATGGAATAATACCTGTTTTTACTCCTGATGAGGTTATGATATTCAATGAAAATAAAAGCTTTCGTAAAAAAGCAGATGTCCTGATAGGAATATGCAGTTCCGGAAACAGAGCCATATTCAATCCACGTCTGCTTAAATTATAAATAATCTGAATAAAGGAGAATAATTATGAATCTGTTTGAAAAGTTTATTGAAAGGCTGAGGGAGCTTATCAGAGGAGATATACATTATATAAATGGTTCTGATACTCTTCCTCCGCCTCTTTCAAAGCGTGAGGAAGCAGAGATTCTGATGAAGCTTGAAAAAAATGACCCCTCCGCCCGTGAAATGCTAATAGTACACAATCTCCGACTTGTTGTGTATATCGCAAAGAAATTTGAATCCACGGGAGTGGGTGTTGAAGATTTGGTATCTATAGGGACAATCGGACTTATAAAAGCTGTAAATACTTTTCGTCCGAATAAAAACATAAAGCTTGCAACATATGCAAGCCGGTGTATTGAAAATGAAATTCTGATGTATCTCAGAAAAACAGTTCAGTATAAAAATGAGCTTTCCATAGATGAACCGCTTAATATAGACTATGACGGCAACGAGCTTTTGCTTTCTGATATAATCGGCACTGACGAGGATATAGTCAATAAGGGAATAGAAAGCGAGGCGGAACATGAAATGCTTCTCAGTGCCGTATCATCTCTGTGCAGTCGTGAACGTGAAATCATGGAAATGCGGTTCGGACTTGTTGACGGAAAGGAAAAAACTCAGAAAGAAGTAGCTGAGCTTATAGGCATATCCCAGTCATATATTTCAAGGCTGGAGAAAAAAATTATTAAAAAGCTCCGTATACAGCTTGAAAAATATTAATTCGGTTCACCGAGACGCTTTTTGAGGTTTTCGTATTTAAGGTCAGAACCCTCTCTGATAAGCTTTTTCATAGTTCTGGAATCGTTTTCCTCAAGAGCCTTACGGTATTTTTCAAGATTCTGAATCAGTATTGAAAGTTCATTTTCGAGATTTTTTCTGTTCTGCATAAATAGTGATGTCCACATATCTTCATTCATAGTGGCGATTCGTGTCATATCCTGAAAGCTTCCCCCGCTGAATCCGCATTCCTTTTCAAGCGAGGGGCTTTTCACATATGCACTTGATACTATATGTGCAAGCTGTGAGGTATAGGCAATC
>JAQXFT010000065.1 GCA_029005335.1 Oscillospiraceae bacterium | reverse complement strand
ATAGTATATTGAGTTTTTCTGTATCAGGGAATAGGGATATTCTTCTGTTCCGTTTTCAGCAAGATTATTGAGAATTTCCAAAGCATATTCAGCTTTTTCTCCGGTTGACATTTTACTGAATTCATCAGTAAATATTTTATCGATTTCGTCGTCAACTGCCCGCATTTCATCAATTTCAAGGTCGGATAATGTTTCTTCCCCTACAACAGTGGCAGATTCACAAACATATATATTATATATATTGTTGATTTGTGCCGGATAGCTTTCGGCAACGTAACCGTCATACTTGACTTCTATTATATCGCCTGCTTTTAACCGGAATGATGTTCCGTCAGGGAGTACAGTCGGAATTGTAATTTCTCCGATACTGTCTGATTTGACAAGTGCAGAATTTTCATATACTTCAATCACTTCTGCGTTAAGATACGAAATTCCGAGAGTACGTGAACATTCTGAAAGCCATGCCTTATAGCTTTCGGAATTTTTTACAAGCTCAAGAGCCTTGAGAGCATTTTCGTCAAGAGTTGCATAAGGTATACCTGTTGTATCATGGGACTTTATATAAAATGATTTTCGCTTGCCGTCCGAATCCCATTTATATGAATAAAAAGTATACGAATCAAAAACTTCAACGGCAGGTATTTCCTCGTCATTTCTTACATCAGCCTTGCTGTTTAAATTAACGTTTTCAGTATATTCAATAAGCTTTAAAAGTTCGTCATCAGTGAGAGTACCTATATGTGTAATATCTTCAGCTATATCCCATACTATATTGTCACATTCATAAAGATTTCTGAAAAAATTACCGCTTAAATCTGTTGTTGCAGTATAAACTTCTCCGTCAGTCCTTATGCACATAATACAATGTTTCAGCGGGTTCTGGCAGTTATATGCATAATTGCAGTCGGCAGTGAAAAGAATGTTGTCTGTATTCAGTACGAAATCGGGCAGAGGTTCGGTTGAAGTTTCCTTTATAGCTGTTGTTGTCTCAATTGGTAAGCTTTCAGAAGTGCTTGTCTCACTCTGACAGCCTGTAAGCAGTCCGGAAATTAACATACATACAATAAGAATTTTTTTCATATATATCACCTCTGAAAAAAAGTTTTCGGTCAGGCCTTTTTCAAAAGGCTTGCAGGGGAGGTTCGGAGGGGACAGCGTCCCCTCTGATAAATTACTGTCTGTATTCGTTTATAACTCTGATGATTATATCATAAAGCTTTTCAACTTCATAATCGCCTATTATGGGTTCAAGATGTGAATCTCCTATGCCGGAATCATCTGTAAGAAAGACATAAGTACCGTTAGTGCAGATACTCAATGCACGTCCGAAAAGTTCGGTATCACGGTCGGAATTTGAAGATACTACCGGAATAATCCTGATACCCTTTTCGGAGGCAGTTTTTACTGCATTGTTAAGCACATCAAGATTATCACGGTCGGAGTGCGGAGGAGCGTCGAAAATCATAAATGCAAGCTTTACGGAATTTTCGCTCCAGTCGGATTTATTCATAGTTTCATCAAGAATTTCCGTAACGGCTTCGGGAGTATCTCCGCCACCGTCAGCACATTCGTTATTGAGAGTCTGCTGAAGTTCGGATATATCATTTGTGAAATCAAAGCACTTTGTAACATAGTCATCGCCCTCATCACGGTAGAAGTTTACAGAATATCTTATATTATCCGTACCGATTTCCCCTGCAATAGCTGAAAATTCACTTTGCAGAAAAAGCATTTCATCAGACATTGAGCCTGTTGAATCGACTATGAACATAATATCAGTAGCAGGATATAATTCTCCTGATGAACTGAATGTAATATCAGTATTTTCCGGAATTGTCGTAACAGATGAACCTTGTCCACCCTCGGAAGAAGCTTCATTTTTGGTGATTTCAGATTCCTGAGATGTTTCCCCGTATGATACACGGAATTTTTCGGGTAGGTTGTCTGTTTCATAGAATAGATATGCTTTTCCGTCCTTGTCTGTTATTGAAGTCCATATTGCAGAGCCGTCAGATGAAAGCATTTCCACCTTTGCATTTACGGACGGTTCACCGGATTCATTTTTGACATTTACTTCCGCACGGTTTACCGGATTTATGTTGAATACCGGAAATTCTATCGCTTCAGAGTTTACAAGATTCTGAAAGAATCCCCAGTTATCATTATCATTCCATTCTCCGGCAGTAAGAAGTCCGGCTTCGGGAGTAACTTCTATGGGTTCTTCAATAGGTTCAATTACAGGTTCTCCGGCAGGCTCACCGGCAACAATATCCATATCAGTTTTTTTGAGAGACATTTCGCTTTCAGAAGCCCCGTCAGCCATCATTTCGGCTTCGGCAAAATCTTCGGCTGCTTCAGCATATTCTTCAGCGGGAACTTCTTCAGCCATAGATGAAGCGGAATCCCCTTTTACTATTTCTGCCAGATTTTTTTCGGGAGCTTTTTCACCCATAGTTATTGATGTATCTGTCATATCTGCACCGCAACCCGTAAAAAGTGACATCATAAGCAGACATGATACTGAAAGTGCAGATATTTTAATTTTATGTTTCATAAAATATACCTCCTTTATAAATATAGTGTTAGAAAATATCTGAATTGTTTCGTCACAAAAAAATTTTCTGATTAAATTATATCAGAAACAGGAATCAAATACAATAACAGAAAATTTACATTTTTTTACAGAATATTTTTAATAGGTTACACAAATCTGACAAAAATTACATGTTGCAAAAATCGAAAAACAGCATAAAATATTATAGCGGAGGATTAAATTTTACGGTTTCGCAGGAAACAATGCCCTTTGAAGTGGTGTAACTGCCCGTGAAAAGCTTCAGGGCAGTTGAATTTAATTTTTCGCTTTAATATAGATTTGACTGCCCTGTTAATAAATGGGGCAGTCGTTGTTTTTTTGTATTCAGAAGGTATGTGCAGACCGGTGCTTTTTAAGTTCTTCAGCGATACGCTGATATTTCATTTTGGTTGCCATACCGCCACGAATGTGGCGTTCTTTTTTATTTATCTCAAGTATGCCTTTAACTTCCCTTGCGAGTTCCTTATTAATTTCGGGAAGTCTTTCGCTTACATCTTTATGTACA
This sequence comes from Oscillospiraceae bacterium, assembly GCA_029005335.1. Taxonomy (GTDB): domain Bacteria; phylum Bacillota; class Clostridia; order Oscillospirales; family Ruminococcaceae; genus Ruminococcus. The sequence goes on along the minus strand of JAQXFT010000065.1, from coordinate 25,592 downwards.
GTGCTTTTTGAAATTCCGAAATATTTGGCAGTTGCTCTGACTGTAGCCTTGTTTGCGGTAATGTATTCTCCTAAAATTACAGGTCTCTGTTCGTTTTGATTATTCAGATTATTCAAGATATTCTCACTCCTTTGATGACAGCTATACAATGAATATATATGCTTAATCAGGAAAAATTATGAAAAGAAGTAAGAATAAGGGAGTTGGAGAGATATATATACAAAAACGGGAAAACCGACAAAAAACGACATGAAACAAGATTTGAGGTTCAGAAGAACTTATGATATAATCATATCATCATAGCAAAGGGAGGAATGAACACTGTGAGAATTATTCCCGGAACTACTCTGAAATACAGTGAATCAATAAGAAATGAAGCATTTTCAGCAGTATCACCGGTGCTGGAAGCGACAGGAGGTCTGACTCTTTCGCAGATTTCAAAGCTTACAGGAATAGAAGGCTCAACAATTCAGAACTGGATAAAAAGGGGCTGGGTATCGGCTACGACAGGGAAAAAATACCGTCAGAGACAGGTTATAAGAATTATACTTATAAATATGTTTCGTGGAGTGATGAAGCTTGAGGATATAGCAAGGCTTATGACATATGTCAACGGTGACGTTGAGGACAGCTCCGACGACATAATAGACGATGTTATATTATATAATATTCTGTGCCGTATTATATTTGATGCTGAGGATAATGGAGCTTTTGAAAAGGAATCTCTCAAAGAGGTAATAAATGAGGCAGTCCGGCAGTCCGCAAGAAATATAAAATACGGAGATGATAAGCTCCGGAAGGCAATGCTCATAATGATACTTGCCTACAGAAGCTCATATCTGAAATCCGAAATGGAATCAGAGCTGAGAAAGACATTAATCTGAGAAAGGAAAACAATTGTATGTTTAACCCGAAATTTGAGGAACTTAACAAGGACGGTAAGCCTAAAAGAAAAAAGGGCTTTGTAAAATGGATTGTAATAGGAATCGGAGCATTTATAATTGCCTGCAGTTCGTTTACGATTATTCCGGCAGGTCATACGGGAGTAGTGATGACACTTGGAAAAGTCAGTCAGAATGTAATGCAGGAAGGACTTAATTTCAAGATACCATTTATTCAGAACGTTGTAAAGATGTCGAATAAAATACAGGTATATGAGGTTGACGCTTCCGCAGTATCAAAAGACCTTCAGACAGTAAGCAGTAAAATTGCAGTCAACTACAGAGTAAGCACTGATGCATCGGCAAATCTCTACAAAAATGTCGGAGTAGATTATAAGACAATACTTGTAACCCCGATACTTCAGGAATCAATGAAATCTGCAACTGCAAAGTATACAGCAGAGGAGCTTATCACTGAAAGAACAATGGTAGGTGATGAGATAAAGGATACTCTGAGCGAAAAGCTTAACGAATACGGAATTTACATAGAAAAATTCAATATCGTGAACTTTGACTTCTCACAGGAATTTAATTCTGCTATAGAGGCAAAGCAGGTTGCGGAACAGAATCTCATAAAGACCAAGACCGAACAGCAACAGGCTATCGTGGTTGCCGAAGCAGAAGCCAAGGAAAAAACCATAAAGGCAAATGCAGAGGCAGAAGCTATTCTTGCAACAGCCAGGGCTCAGGCAGAGGCAAATAAAATGCTTGAGGAATCACTCTCCGAAATCGTTATCAAGTATGAACAGATTACCAAGTGGAACGGTGAACTCCCGAAGGTTACCGGAAACAGCGGAAATTTTATTGATATGAGTCTTGATGATATTGAGGGAAGCAATAATCAGCAGAATTAAAATGGAGTGAATTTTTATGGATAAAAAAATCATAACGGAAGTAAAAGGAATAGTGTGCTGTCGTGGAAGAGTCCTTGTTTTAAAGCGTTCAGAATTTGAAACAACCGGAGCAGGCGAATGGGAATTTCCTGGCGGAAGAATAAAATTCGGTGAATCTCCTGAAAATGCTCTTGAAAGGGAGGTTTATGAAGAAACCGGTCTTAATGTAAATGTAAAGGAAATAACCCGTGCATCAAGCTTTATTATTTCGGAGAATGAAAATGTTATAATAATATTCTATCTCTGCACCTCAAATCATGATATGGTGTCACTGAGTACGGAGCATGGTGATTATATGTGGGTACGTCCGGAAAAGCTGGTTGAAAGTATAAGTGAGCATCTCAGGAATGATGTTTCACTTGACTATGAAAAGATAGTGCGTTTTATAAAGCGTGAGTATATGTGATAAAAACGGGCGGACTTTTTTAAAGTCCGCCCATGAGCATTATTTCAGAGTTTAAAGCCTTTTGCTCTCAGATTGTCGATGACATCACCCAGAATCTGTGCATTTGTAGAGGATACCGAGTGAAGCAGAAGAATTTCCCCGCCGTGAGCAGATTCTGTAAGCTTTTTAAATCCTGTTTCCGGAGAGGGCTGTGAATCTGTTTTCCAGTCAACGTATGCGAAGCTCCAGAAAAGTGTTTTATATCCTAATTTCTGTAGCTGTTCTATAGTGCTTTCGGAATATTCACCGCATGGATACCGGAAGTACTGCATTTCGTAGCCGTATTCATCAAGTACATACTGATGAAGTGACATAACTTCTTCTTTCAGTTTATCCGGAGATAAATCGGGAAGCTTTGCATGAGTCATACCATGATTTCCGATAACGTGACCTTCATCAATCATACGTCTGACAAGAGCCTTTTCCTTTTTAGCATAGTCACCGGTAAGGAAGAATATTGCAGAAACGTGTTTTTCTTTAAGAGTATCAAGAATTTTTGAGGTATATCCGTTTTCGTAGCCCTGGTCGAAAGTAATTATAATTCTTGAATTGTCTCCGGTGAGGGAATAAGTTCCCGAACCGCTGTACATTGAGTTGAATTCAACAGCACCTGTCGGACAATTATTTTCATCTACAGCAGTACCCTGACCATAGCCGGTTGAATATGCGTTCATGCCTGTCAGGGACAGTGCGATTGCAGATGAAATCAGAACAGATATCAATTTTTTTTTCATAGTATGCAATCCTGAAAAAAATTTTTTTGTGCGGAATGTTTTCCGCATAATTATTATATGCGTTATATAAAATATTATCAGCGGAAAGTTATGTCAGGAAAAAAAACGGCGGAGCATATAAGCACCGCCTCAAAGTAATCAGGAATTAAGATATGATTTTACAAGAACCTGCAAAAGCTCGTCACGGTCGATATGGCGGATAAGATTTCTTGCATTGTTGTAAGTGGTTATGTAGGTGGGGTCTTCTGAGAGAATGTAACCTACAATCTGATTGATAGGGTTATATCCTTTTTGTACAAGGGCATCATAAATGATAGTGAGATTTTTTTTGAGTTCTGATTCTCTGTCCTCGTTTACGGAAAAAGTCATAGTTTTATCTGACATGCTTTTCAGCCTCCTGTTAAAAAAATTGCCATAATAGGTACTGATTCTAAAGTACAATTATATTATAACTCATTTCAGAAAAATTTGCAAGCATCTGAAAAAAAGTTTTATGTTTTATACGTGACGGTTCAGATATTTTTGTAAAAACTGCACATAAAAAATATTCAGAATCAGGTATGTAGCCCGAAAAGAGAATTTTCGGGCATAAAAGAATCAGGCAGATTTTTATCAGTCGCAACAGCCTGTACGCTTGACGAATGAGTGACAGTCAGTACATTCGGGAACAGTAGGGTTAGCTTCGTGAGTGCCTACAGAGATACAGTTGAGACTGCAATAGTCCTCAGTAACCATATTGTGCTTGCACTGTGAAACAGTACATTTTATAGATGTGTTTTTCTTCATAGGTTCCATAATATAAATCTCCTTTTGAAATAGATTTTAATTGGAATATTGTTCACGGGGAACTGATTCTATTATTCTCAGATATAATAAAAATATGCCTGATTTGTGAAAAAAATTTTTTCCCAAAAATTACAAAACGGTAAATAATTTCAGAATTTGTTGACAAGGGAAATCAAGTATGCTATGATGTTATCACAATATTATTTAAGGAGAATCTTTTATATGTCTGAATTCAATGAATCCGTAAGCGGTGTAGAAACCGTAAAAAAACCAAAAAAAGCCACTCTTGTTGCAGGAATAACTGCAGGTGCGGTTGCAGTAGTAGCAGGCGGTTCAGTTATTGCCTATAATACCTCTGCATTTGTCAAGAATAAAGTCAAGCTCTCAACACTTTCTCCGAAAGAGTATTATGCATGGGTCAATGACATAAATACAGGTGAGCAGATTGAATATCTCTCGGAATCATACAATAAATATGTTGACATTATGGGCAAGGATTCCGGCAAAGGTATAAATGCAAAGATTGATGCAAAATATACAATGAGCGACGGACTTAAAACTCTTGCTAAAAATGCTATGGGCGGTACAGACAAAGCAAATGCGTTTATAGACAACATCAATAATATCTCGCTTACGCTTAATGAATCAGTATTTCAGGGACTTATAGGCTATAATCTCGGAGTTGATTTGAATGAAAATGATATTGCCGACCTTGAAATGTCAATAGATTATGCAAATCTTTTTATGATGGGAAGAATCCCGCAGATTACAGAAAGATATCTGGGAATGGATTTGATTGCCTCTGCAAGTTCAGATGAGGATAAAAAAGCTCTTGAAACAGTCGGAAAATTTTACAGCAATCCCGAAGAAATTCTCACAAAAGATGAATTTAAAGCTCTTACAGAAAAATATACTTCTCTCTGGAATGAATGTGTATCAGAAGTAAAGCAGGAAAAGGACGAAGAGGTTACAGTCGGAAGCTATACCAATAAATATACTGTGCTTACTGTTGAGATGAATGAGGAATTTCTTGAAAATACTGCCGGAAAATATATAAATTCTCTCAAGGAAGATGAAACAGTAAAGAATATTGTTGTAACCCGTCTTGCGATATGCGATGAGGAAACTTATATTTCCGACCTTGACAATGCCCTCGAAAAGCTTAAATCTGATGAGAACGGCGAAGATGATGATTTGATTCTCACTCTTAAAACATACGTTGACCCGACAGGCGACATCAGAGGATATACCCTGAAGGATAATAACGATGACGGCTTTGAATTTCTTTTCACCGGTAAAAGCGAAGAAAATGCAAACGGAATACTTAATTTCACCAATTCAGAGGAAGAAACATATCTGAAATGCGACATAGATTATACTGTAAATGATGATAAATATACAGGTTCTGTTGATATGACAGTTACAGAACATGATGAGGATACAAAGATACTTGTTGAATTTACAGACCTTGAAACAGTAAATAAGGATTACGGCTATGTAAACGGAAATCTTAATTTTTCAATAAACGAGTCCGCACCGTTTGCCGTTGCTCTTAATTCTGACGGCTCATCACAGAAAGCAAGCTTTGATATAGATGTTGAGGATATCAATTACGGAAAAGTTGACCTTGAGATTTCATCATCAGAGATTACAGAGCTTAGCGTTCCTGACAAGTCAGGTGCATATATCATTGACAGCAACACAAGCAGTCTCGAAGGATATGCGACAGAAGAAGATATTATAAACTTTATGGCTCACGTTGTGAAAAATATAGGCTTTGCCTCAACTGATGAGGAAGCAAGGGATATTGTAAATTCCTATCTCTATGGATTTTCAACCAGCGGAGGAGCTATCAACAGCTATGATGTTACCGGCAACTATGGAAATATAGAATAATATCTGAAAGAAATCGGGACACAGTTAAATAAAACTGTGTCCCAAGCTTTTTATTCCGGAATTTTAAGAATCTGTTCCGGATAAATAGTGTCAGAGCTTAAATTATTGAAAAGCTTTATTTTTTTGTATGCTGAGCCGTCTCCGTAGAATTTCATGGCAATATCCCAGAGAGTATCGCCTTTTTTTACGGTATAGGTCTGATTTTTTTCCGTCTGAGTCATATTGATGTTATTCAGTCCCGACTTAATCATAAGCGAGGGATAATCGATATAGCAGTAGTTGCAGTCAACATCACCGCTGATTCCGTCTAATTTTCCGTGGTGTGAAAACTGCCATATTCCGAACTGTCCGGAATAGCTGGTCTGTGCCGTTCCGGTATGGGCAATCCAGATGGCATAACGCTGTCTTACATCATAGGAAAGGTTATTTTCGAGAAAGCTTTTATAGCTGTAGATTCCCGCCCAGTAGCCGAGCTGTTCAAGACGTTCACAGAAGGTCTTTGCGATAGCGGATATTCTTTCCGTGCCGAGATTTGTCTGAGAGCCGTCCTCGATATCGAAATAAACGGGGTATTCAAAGCTTTTACCTTTGATGACTTCAAAGCAGGCATCAGCCTCCTGTAAAGCCTGTTCAGTGTTTAAAGCATAGCTGTACCAGTATACACCGCATGGTATATTATATTTTCTGCACTCCGAGTAATTTCGCTCAAAGTATTCGTCACGCTGGGAAGCGGATTTTCCGTAGCCGGCACGGATAATGGCAAATTCTATTTTATCCTTTATTTTGTACCAGTCAATTTGTCTCTGATGAGATGATATGTCAATTCCAAACATTTTCATTATTTTTCCTCCTTGTCGCTGTCGATTTTATCGGCAGTATTTTTTAACAGTGATACGACCCATCCGGGTACAGATTTTGGGTTGATTTCAATCAGATTTTCGGCAATGCTTATACTTTCGTTGAGTATAATATACATACCGATTATCAGACCGAACGGACTTGAAAACGGAAATTCTATATTGACTATATCCAGCAGAATCGGGATAAAGCAGTCAATAAAGATTCCGAAGCCGAATGTGAATATAAATCCGGCTTTTTTCCAGAATCCCTGAAAGCCCTTTTTGCTTGATATAACCTGACCTGTTGCTTTAGCCTTTATAAGACCCGTTATGCAGTCCAGAACGATTCCTGTACAGACCAGCAGAAAAATCAGGGCATATTGTTTTGTGAGCATGGCAATAAATCCTGTTATACATGAGACAGTAATCTTTTTTATATCGTCCATAAGCCTTAAAAAACCTCCTTTCTGAAAAAATATAAGCGTTCTTGGAATATAATATGAATATTTATCAAAGAACGTTTCTATAAAAGGGCAGAAACAGACGGTTTTTTAAACGCAGACGTTTAAATTAAAAGAAAAAAATTTCCTTGTATCGGAGCTTGCATAAAATCTGATAATATGCTATTATTTTTCTGAAGTAAAAACTGATTCCGGAACGTAATAAATACAGAGGAGGAAAAATAAACTTTGCTTGAATTTTATCTTATGTCGCTGAATAGTGATAATGACCGGAGGCTTTTTGAATATCTCTATAATGAATACAAAAACAAGCTTTATTATATAGCATACAAAATGCTTGGGAATGAGGATTCAGCCGAGGACGCAGTACACGATACATATATGAAAGTGATAAATCATATAGAAAAATTCTATGATATATCGGAGGAGCATATAAGAAACCTGATAATACTTATTTTAAAAAACAGGGTAAGGGATATGCTTCGCCAGAACCGTGCAGAGCCAGTTCCTCTTGATGAAGAAGAATATCAGGCAAAGTATAATCTTGTATCAGATGACATTTACAATGCTGATAAGGACGAGATGAAAGAATGTCTGAAGCTTCTTGATGAGAAGTACAGAACAGTCCTTGAGCTTAAATATTACCATGGACTTAAAGAGAGTGAGATAGCAGATATTCTTAACATAGGAAGCAAGGCAGTAAATTCCAGAATCTTCAGGGCAAAAAGAATGCTTTCTGAGATTATAGCTGACAGGGAGGAGGAAATTCCATGACCGGTACTGAATTTGAAAGGATTATGTTTCAGGCGTTAAAGGAAAATGCGAATGAAAGCAGTGAAAAGCTTCTTGAGGGCTTTGACGAAAAAAGGATTCATATATTTTCTGAGAGATTCAACAGAAGAATGTATAGGGATATAAAGCGGTATGGAATCAATCCGAGAGGGATAATAAAAATAAAGCATAATATCTTTTATAATAAAGCATTTGTTTCAGCAGCATCAGTAATTCTGATTCTGACGGGAACATCATTGGCAGTTCCTGAGGTGAGAGCAATTGTATGGGGTGCTGTTATAGAATGGATTGAAAACCAGATAAATATATATTTTCCCGATACCGGAAGCAATGTAATACAATCGTCAGTATATCCTCAGTATATTCCGGAGGGATATGAAAAGATATCAGAAAATATCGGTGAAAGCAATGCGGATATATTCTATTCTGACGGAGAGGGATATATAAATTTCAGCTATTATGTATCATCAGTATCATTCGGAGAGGATAACAGAATATCAGGCTATGAAAGAGTAAAGGTATCAGGCTTTGAGGGATATATTCTGAAATCTGACGGACTGAATACGCTTTTATGGCATGATGAAAAATACACTTATGAAATAAATGCACAAAAATCAGATGTTGATTTAGTGCAAATCGCTGAAAGTATATATAATTCTGAAAATTATGAAGTAAAATAAGGATTATATTCGTATATAAAGCAGTGGAAAAAATATTTTGCGGGAGAAACACAGATGAATGCGAAAGGTTTTACGGGAATTTTAACAGGCATATTAATAATGCTGTTAATGTGTATCGGGAGCGGATATCTGATAAGCTTTGAAGCCGGTGCATTAAATGAGGGAGTTTATGAGGAATACAGTCCTGATTTGAATTATAAATACAGGTCGGAATGTGTCTATGACGGTATTATAGTGGATTTGAAGGATTTTTCAGCAGATGATTTGAATAATATTGAAAATAGTATAAATGCCGGAAACTTTGAGCTTTTTATCGGAGAGGTACAGCTTGCGGAGCGTCTGAATTATAAATACAGATATAAAGAGACCGACAACGCATATTATTTCAGAACTGATACTTGTGATGAAAATTATGATATAAATTTTTTTATCAGAAAGGGTCTGGGAATCACAGGAAGTGATGAAGCGGAAGCCTTTCTTAAAAGAATATATACTGCCTGTAAAGTTTATGATAAAGAGTATATCTATTCGCATACTATAAGATTTTATGTGGATTATGCGGAAGATGTTCCGGATTTTTATGAACTGAGTGATAAAGTGGTATCGGTCAGCGATGCTCTTGTAGATGAAAACGGAGCGATATATTATGATGTCGGGCTTGACGAATCAACGGATATAGATTTTGCCAATCAATTTTTAGAGGATTTGTGGGAAATGCCTATTTTTTACAATATTTATGATATAAAGCTTGCATATGAGGAAATAAGCTGTACGGAGAGAATTATTTCCGGAAAGCCTGAAAAATATATCTTTGACGAAGGTCAGACTGAAGATACAACAACAGTACCATCTGAACCGTCGACAACAGACAATGAACCCATTTGTACATCACTGAATACTACAGTTGCCACAACGACAATTCCTGTACTGACTACAAATCCTTCTGTAACAACAACCACAACAGTGGCTTTTGTAACGACTACAAAGCCTGCTACAACAACTGTATCTGAGACAGCAAACACTCCTTCTGAGCCTGAAAATACTAACAGTCCTGATATAAATGGAGACGGTACAGTAAATATGGCTGATGCAGTAATAATAAGCAGTATACTCCGAGGAGATACAGAGAGGGATTCATATTATATAGATATTGCAGATGTGAATAATGACGGAGTAATAGATGAATTTGATTATATGACTGTATGCCGGAATATACCGGGATATACAGTCAATATAAAAAATGTGACTGTAAATATCAGCTCATACAGCGGATTGGCAGATTGCTATGTAAAAATAGTAAGCAACAAGGATTTATCCGATACCTCAGGCTGTATACTTTTTCAGAAAAATATTTTCGGAAAGTATATAAGCATAATAACAGAAGATATAAATGCAAATGGACTGTATTACATATTCAATAAACAATATGAAGCAGATTACCAAAACAAATACAGACTTGTTGCAGATATTTTCTATGACAACAGAAGAATATCCGTTGATGACAGCTGTGAAATAGTATGATTGCTACATGAAAATTCGTTTCATTCCATATTTTTCCCAGAAGAGGGGCTTCGCCTGAAAAATGGCGGAGTTCCTCTTTTTTTGGAGAATAAGTACTTGCATTGGAATTAAAGATGTGATATAATATCATATTATAAATAAGGGGTGATTTTTTGGAATTGGATTACAGGAAGAAACTGAAAGAAATTTTTTACGGAAATAATAAAAAAGCCTATGTGCATAGCTTTGGCTGTCAGCTTAATGTATCTGACGGAGAAAAGATAAAAGGCATACTCAAGGAAATAGGATTTTCTTTTACAGACAGTCCGGAAGACTCTGATATTATAATACTGAATACCTGTGCGGTGAGAGAGAGTGCAGAGGAGAGGGTATTCGGAATCATAGGAAGCATGAAGAAGCTTAAAGCCGAAAAGCCGGATTTGATAATCGGAGTATCAGGCTGTATGACGGCTCAGGAAAAGAACCTTGAAAGGATAAAAAAATCATATCCTCAGGTAGATATAGTATTGGGAACATCTGCAATAAATTCTCTGCCCGGACTTATTTATGAACACCTGAACAGCAACAGATTTGCATATGATATATCTGAGTATGCAGATTTTTCATGCAGGGCGGAGCAGGTAAGGGAAAGCAGTTTTAAGGCATCAGTGCCGATAATGTTCGGTTGCAATAACTTCTGTACTTATTGTATTGTGCCTTATGTCAGGGGACGTGAGAGAAGCAGAAATTCTCAGGACATAATAGACGAAGTAACTGCACTTGTAAATCAGGGCTATAAAGAAATAATGCTTCTGGGACAGAATGTAAATTCATACGGAAAAGACCTTGAAAATGATATGACATTTCCGGAGCTTCTCAGGGAGATAAACAAAATCGAGGGTGACTTTATAATAAGGTTTATGTCATCACACCCGAAAGATGCAACAAAGGAACTTCTTGATACTATTCTTGAATGTGACAAGGTTGCAAAGCATCTTCATCTGCCGGTGCAGAGCGGAAGCAACAGCATACTCAGAGCCATGAACCGTAATTATACAGTTGAAAAATATCTTGAAACGGTAAAATATCTCAGAGAGCGTTATAAGGATTTTTCGCTTACAACAGATATAATAGTAGGCTTTCCGAATGAAACTGATGAGGAATTTCAGGATACTGTCAGACTTATAAAGCAGGTAGAATATGACAACATATATTCATTTATATATTCAAAGCGTAGCGGTACAAAGGCAAGCGAAATAAGTGACACGATTCCCGAAGAAGTAAAAAGCCGTCGTATGAGGGAGCTTCTTGAGGTTCAGAGAGAAATATCCGACAGACATTATAAACGCTTTGTCGGAAAAACAATGAGAGTGCTTGCTGACGGAAAAAGCAGAAAGCATGAGGGCTTTCTGACAGGAAAAAGCAATGAATTTATAATAGCTGAATTTGAGGGTGATGAATCCCTTATAGGAAGCTTTGTAAATATAAAGGTTACAGATTCAATGAACTGGGCTGTAACGGGAGAAATAATATAAAAGGAGATTTTAATACTATGGATATTATTAAAATGGCAAGAGAATTTGGAAAGGAACTTCAGAAGGACGAGAGATATATTGCATATATTAACGCAAAAAATATTAACGACAATGACGAGAAGCTTCAGAAAATGATTCACGAATTTGAAATGAAGCGTATGGAAATAAGCATGGAATCAGGCAAGCCTGAAAAAGATGATGAGCGTATAAACACTCTTAACAGCGAGCTTCAGAACCTCTATTCAGAAATCATGCAGAATGAAAACATGATGAATTTCTCAGTAAAGAGAGACGAGATGGATAATCTTCTCAATGAAATCAACAGTATAATCACAATGTGTGCAAACGGAGAAGACCCCGATACCTGTCAGATAACTCACAGCTGCAGTGGAAATTGCGGTTCATGCGGAGGCTGTCATTAAAAACAGAACAGGAGTATACGAAAAATGACAGATACAGATAAAAGCAGATTATCTCCTATGATGCAACAGTATTCTGAGGTAAAGGACAAGTATAAGGACTGCATATTATTCTTCCGTCTGGGGGATTTTTATGAGATGTTTTTTGATGATGCACTTCTTGCTTCAAAAATACTGGAGCTTACTCTTACCGGACGTGACTGCGGACTTGATGAAAAAGCACCTATGTGCGGAGTCCCGTTTCACAGTGCGGATATATATATAAAAAAGCTTGTTGATTCGGGATATAAGGTTGCCGTATGCGAACAGCTTACAGACCCAGCCGAATCAAAGGGAATAGTAGTCCGTGATGTAATAAAGGTAGTTACAGCCGGAACTATTACTGACGGAAATATGCTTGATGAAAGCTCAAACAATTATATATGCTCTGCATATTATAACAGTAACAGCAAAAAATGCGGACTGGCTTTTGCGGATATTTCAACGGGAGAAGCCTCTCTGATAACTATTGAGGATTCGGATACAGGTGAAATAATAAATGAGCTTTCGAGATACCAGCCTGCTGAAATAATACTGAATGAGGATTTTCTTGATTTGAAGAGTGTTGCGGATTTTATAAAATCACGCCTTTCATGTACAGTAACGCTCAGAGAAAGAATATGCTTTTCTCCTGAAAGAAATGCTGATAATATAAAGCATATTTTTCACATAAAAAATCTCTCGGAACTGAATATAAGTGAGGACGGCGAGGACTGCTGTGCAGTATGCGGACTTTTTGATTATATAGGAGATACCCAGAAGTCATCAGTATCAAGATTTACATCAATAAAAATTCTTGACAGCCGTCTGTATATGGGTCTTGACCTTAATGCAAGAAGAAATCTTGAGCTTACGGAAACTCTCAGAAACAAAGAGAAAAAAGGTTCTCTTTTGTGGGTTCTTGATTCAACAAAAACATCAATGGGCAGGCGTTTGCTTAAAAACTATATTGAACAGCCTCTTGTGAGTCCGGCAAAAATTATGGAACGTCTTGATGCTGTTGAGATTCTTGTCAGATACAGCGTAATACTTATGGAAATCAGGGATATACTTGACAATGTCTATGATATGGAACGCCTTATGACAAGAGTAATGTATAAGACAGCGACTCCGAGGGATTTGAAATCGCTTTGCATGACGGCTGAACAGCTTCCGCTTTTAAAGGAAAAGCTCGGACAGCTTAGCCGTTCAAAGCTTATGGCAAAATATAATAGTGATATAGATACCCTTGAAAACATATCAAATCTGATTGGAAATTCGATAGCCGATGAACCACCGGTATCAGTCAGGGACGGAGGGGTTATCAAGGACGGATTCAATAAAGAGCTTGACGAACTCAGGCATATTATGAATCACGGTCAGGAGATTATCGAAAACATAGAACAGCGTGAACGTGAATCAACAGGAATAAAAAATCTTAAAATCGGATATAACCGTGTATTCGGCTATTATATAGAGGTTACACGCTCATATTATTCACTTGTTCCGGAGGGCTATATAAGAAAGCAGACTCTTGCAAATTCGGAGCGGTTTATCACAGAGGAGCTGAAAAATGCTGAAAACAGTATTCTCAGTGCAAAGGACAGGGCATTGTCGCTTGAGGCGGATATTTTTTCTGAAATAAGAGATTATGTGTCATCACAGCTTGAAAAGGTACAGCGTACAGCAGAGGCGATTTCTGCAGTAGATGTGCTTGCATCATTTGCGGATACAGCTATAAGAAATCAGTATATAAAGCCTGATATTTCAATAGATGGCATTATAGATATAAAAGCCGGAAGACACCCTGTAATAGAGCTTATGCTTGATGAAGAAGTATTTGTTCCCAATGATGTTTATCTTAATACAAACCAGAACAGAATGTCAATAATAACAGGGCCTAATATGTCGGGAAAATCAACATATATGCGTCAGACTGCAATAATTACCCTTATGGCACAGATTGGTTCATTTGTACCGGCAAATTCCGCTAAAATATCCGTTGTTGACAGAATCTTTACAAGAGTGGGGGCTTCTGATGACCTTTCCGCCGGACAGAGTACCTTTATGGTTGAAATGAGTGAAGTCGCAGATATACTGAAAAATGCTACTCCGAACAGCCTTGTAATTCTTGATGAGGTAGGCAGAGGTACTTCCACTTTTGACGGCGTAAGCATTGCAAAGGCTGTTGCAGAATATATCTGCACATCAAAAAAATTACGCTGTAAAACTCTTTTCGCTACTCATTATCATGAGCTTATCGAGCTTGAAAACGAGCTTGAGGGCATAAGAAATTACAGTATAGCCGTAAACAAAAAGGGAGACAGCATAAGATTTCTCCGTAAGATAGTAAATGGCGGAGTTGATGAAAGCTACGGTATAGATGTTGCAAAGCTTGCGGGACTTCCGAATAAGGTTATAATCCGTGCAAGAGAGATACTCTCACAGATGGAGGAAAAAAATAATCATAAAAAATCAGTATCAGAGAGCAGTCAGAAAACCTTTGAATTTCAGAGCAGGGAAAATGCTCTGCGAATGCTTGAAAAAACCAATGTTGATGAGCTTTCGGACAGTGAATGCCGTGAACTTCTCAAAGATATGCTTGATATGATAAGGTAAATCTTAACTTGAATAAGAGGAAAGGGGACTGCGGAATGTCAAAAATAAAAGTACTCAGCAAGGATATTTCTGAACTTATAGCAGCCGGAGAGGTTATAGAGCGTCCGGCATCTGTAATAAAGGAGCTTATTGAAAATTCCATAGATGCAGGAGCAGAACATATTACTGTTGAAATAAAAAAAGGCGGAACTTCATTTATGCGTATAACTGATGACGGCTGCGGTATGGAATATGAAGATGTTCCGACAGCATTTCTCCGTCATGCAACAAGTAAAATTTCCGCAAAAGATGACCTTGATAATATTATGACTCTCGGATTCAGGGGAGAAGCTCTGGCATCAGTATCAGCAGTAGCCAGAGTTGATGTTATGACAAAGCGTAAAGCCGATGAATACGGAACACATTATATAACAGAAGGCAGTATTGAAAGACTGCATGAAAAAACAGGCTGTCCGGACGGTACATCAATAGTTATACGTGATTTGTTTTTCAACGTTCCCGTAAGACGCAATTTTATGAAAAAAGATGTTACCGAAGCAAATGCTATAAGTAAAATTGTGCAGAAGACGGCACTTTCGCACCCCGAAGTAGCTTTTAAATTCATACGTGACGGAAAGCTTGAATTTAATTCAAGCGGAGACGGAAATATATATTCCGCAATATATGCTGTTTACGGAAAGGATTTGGCAGGAGATATGATACCCGTCAGTTATGATGAAGACGGAGTTAAAATAAGCGGATTTGTAATAAAGCCCTTGTATGCAAAGGCAAACCGTACATTTCAGAATTTTTTCGTGAATGGCAGATATGTAAAATCTCTTATATGTCAGGTAGCACTTGAAAGTGCCTATAACAATCTCCTTATGACCGGAAAATTTCCGGTATGCATACTTATGATTGATGTAAATCCGTCAACAGTAGATGTCAATATACACCCCTCAAAGGCAGAAGTAAGATTTTCTGATGAAAAGAAAATATCCGATTCAATTTACTTTGCGGTAAAAAATGCACTTCTTGAGACCGGTCTTACATATGAATTCAAGTTTCAGAACTATGACGAAATTCCCGAATCTGAAAGCAATCCGAATGATAATAATATTTTCACCAGCCCCGAAAATATTGAGGAGGCAGAGAGCAAATTATCCGAAAATCCTGTTGTTTCCGATATTCCGGCTGAATATGAAATCAATAATAATGATACAGACCGCACAATCAATACAGATGTTTTTATTGAAGCCGAAGAGGATTCCGGAGAAGAAGAAAATAATAATAATATTTCCGGATTCAGCTATATAAATCAGAAATCCTTTGAACATACTGAACCGGTACAGGAAAAGCTTCCTGAATTTAAAGAGCCTGAAAAGAAAATTCATGTAATAGGAGAAGCCTTCAGAAATTACATCATGGCAGAAGCTGATGACAATATAATAATGATTGACAAGCACGCAGCCCATGAGCGTGTTATATTTGAAAGGCTTAAAAATCAGAATTGCAGACAGTATATGCAGATGATTCTTTCTGAAAATAAAATTCTGCTTTCAGATGAGGAATTTTCCGAAATGGAAACAAATTCCGAACGTCTCGGAAATATGGGATTTCTGTTTGACTATTCGCAGAAGCCTTATATAATTATAAAGGGTGTTCCCGATTTTCTGAAAGAACTTGATATGGAGGAAATAATTTCCGAAATAGCGGAAAATTTCATACAGTGCCGTCAGAATCCCGAATCCCATGCAACAGATGATATACTTCACACAATGGCATGCAAATCAGCAATAAAAGCCAATGACAAAAACGATATATCCGAACTTCAGAAGCTTGCTGAAATAGTTTACAATGATGAAAATATCCGTCACTGTCCCCACGGCAGACCTGTTATGTTTACCATGACTAAAAACAATATCGAAAGACAATTCAGGAGAAAGCTCTGAGGTGAACCTGAATGAACAATGAACACGAATTTTTAAAAATACAGGAATCTTTAAGAGATAAAATAAACCTTTCCGACCGTCTTGAAAAATCTGAAATAAAGACTGTTGCGGGAGTGGATTTGGCATACTGGAAAAATGAAAATCAGGAGGAATATGCTGTATGCTGTATAGTTGTTATTGATTACAATACACATGAAATTATTGAAAAAAATCAGTACAGCGGTAAAATAGAAGTGCCGTATGTATCGGGATTTCTTGCGTTCAGAGAACTTCCGCTTGTTCTGAAAACTGTTGAAAAATCAGAAGTAAAGCCTGATATTTATATGTTTGACGGAAACGGCTATCTTCACCCTCGGAATATGGGTATAGCAACGCACGCATCATTCTATCTTGATACGCCTTCAATCGGAGTTGCTAAAACTTACTTCCGTGTAAACAATACAGATTATACTGAACCTGATTCAAGTGCCGGAAGCTTTACAGATATAGTTGTTGACGGAAAAACATACGGCAGAGCCTTGAGAACTCATGACAATGTAAAACCTGTGTTCGTATCGGCAGGCAATTATATAACTCTTGATACGGCAACTGAAATTACTTTAAAGCTTATTGACAAGGAAAGTCATATACCAATACCAACGAGGCTCGCCGACCTTGAAACTCATGAAGCAAGACGTATTTTAACGGGCAGGTGATTTTGTTTGAAGAAAAAAGTAATAGCAGTAGTCGGAGCAACTGCATCGGGAAAAACCGATATGGGAGTAATGCTTGCGAAAGAATTTGACGGAGAAGTAGTATCAGCAGATTCAATGCAGATTTACAAGGGTATGGACATTGCAACAGCAAAACCTACTAAGGAGGAAATGCAGGGAATACCTCATCACCTTATAGATTTTCTTGACCGTGATGTATCATTCAGCGTTGCGGATTATGTAAAGCTTGCAAATGAAAAAATTTCTGATATAATCAGCAGGGGAAAGCTTCCGTTAATAGTAGGCGGAACAGGTCTCTATATAGATTCACTTCTGAATAACGTTAAATTTTCGGAAACTAAAAAAGATGAGGAATACTGCAGAAGTCTTGAAAAATTCGCTGAAATCAACGGCAATGAGGAACTTCACAAAATACTTTCCGAAGTTGACCCCGAATCCGCAGTAACTATTCACCCCAACAATCTTGTAAGAGTTATACGTGCTTTGGAAGTATATCACACTACAGGCAGAAAACTCAGCGAACTAAAAGCCGAAAGCCTTTCTGAAGAAAGTCCCTATGATTCTTATATAATCGGTCTTAACTATTCCGACAGAAGTATTCTTTATGACAGAATCAACAGACGTGTTGACATAATGCTTGAGCGTGGTCTCGTTGAAGAAGCAGAGGCTCTTTATCTCGAAAGCGGAAAAATGAAAACTGCATCAAATGCAATAGGGTATAAGGAGCTTATCCCGTATTTTGAAAAAAAAGCTTCTCTCGAAGAATGTGCCGACATAATCAGACAGGAAACCAGACATTATGCAAAACGTCAGCTGACATGGTTCAGAAGAAATGAAAAAATTAACTGGTTTATGCTGGATAAATATAGCGAAAAGAGTAAAATTTCACAAATTTGCAGAAAAGCTATAGCCAAATGAAAAATAATGTGATATAATATATTATGTATATTTGTATATACTTAATTAAATAATTTCAGAAACGGAGAAAGTGTATGAACAAGATAATGAATTTACAGGACGTTTTCCTTAATCAGTGCAGAAAGGAAAGAATATCCGTTACAATTTTTCTGACAAATGGATTTCAGTTCAAAGGAATGGTAAAGGGCTTTGACAGCTATGTAGTAATTCTTGACAGCGAAGGTAAACAACAGCTTGTATATAAACATGCAATTTCAACAGTAGTACCATCAAAGCCGGTATCAGTTCTTGATTCGTCCGAAAAGGCAGAATAAAGAACGGTGATTGAATGAAAGCAGGAAACAAAAAAAACACAGTACAGACCTTTCTGCATATAATAGTGCTGGTGATGTTCCTTGTAGTTTTCGGAAGTGCATTCTATAACAGCAACAGAGCAAAAAGAGATTATAAAACAGAAAGCGCCCTTATGCAGACATCAACAGATTCAGAATTTATAAACGGTATCTTTATAAGAGATGAAAATATTGTTGAATATAACGGGAATGGTGCAGTAAGCTACAGCGTTCCGGACGGAGGAAGACTCGGAAAAGGTTCGGTTATCGCAAAAATATATTCCTCCGGAGAACAGATACAGGTAAATCAGCAGATAAGCAGCCTTGAAGAAGAGCTTGCACTTCTGAAAAAGATACAGAATCCCGGTACAGTTGAGGCAGCACAGCCATCAGATATCTCGGTGCTTATACAGGAACAGTACCGGAATCTCACATATTACCGTGATTTGAAGAATTATGAAAAAATCGGGGAGAAGGAAGAAAATCTTCTGGTCTATATGAGTACATACCAGCTTCTGACAAATTCCGATGTGAATTTTTCAGACAGAATCAATGATATAACATCAGAAATCGACAGCCTCAGACAGGAAACAGCAGAGCCTGTAGATGTGATAATATCTGACTGTTCAGCATATTTTGTGAGCTACTGCGACGGCTATGAAAATGAACTAAAAAAATCAGATATAAAAAATCTTACCGTGGATTATCTGAAATCCATAGAGGACAGAAAGCTGACTGATGAAAATATAATAGGAAAAACACTTGACAGCTATGAATGGTATACAGCCGGAATAGTTGACAATACAGATAAATCCTATGAACCCGGACAAAGCATAAAAATTAAAACAGAATCAGCTCCGGAAGAGCATACCGCCTATGTTGTAGATGTATGGGACGAAGGAAATCCGGCAGAAAGTATACTTGTTGTTGCAAGTGATGAGTTCGACTCAAAGCTTGTACAGCACCGCTGTGAAAAAACAGAAATAATAAAAGGTGTGTATAACGGTATCAAAGTTCCCAGAAAGGCAATAAGATTCAAAACCCTTTCCCATACCGTAAAGGACGATGAGGGCGTCGAAAAGGAAGTTACTGAAAAATGCAAGGGAGTATATATCTTACAGGGAGAACAGGTAGTGTTCCGGCAGATAGATGTAATATATGAGGGAAATGACTATGTTCTCTCAAGGATTTTTTCCGAGGACGAGGGAACAGGATATCTTGCATTGTATGACGATATTATTGTGGAAGGACTTGTTGAGAATTATGACTATGAACAATGATTATTCCTATATTGATGAGAATCTGAAAAAAATCAGGTATAATATCGGTGAGGCTGTTGCAAAATACCGTAAGCCCGATACAGAAATAAGACTTATGGCAGTTACAAAGACAGTAGCTCCGGAGGCTGTGAACTATGCAGTATCAAAGGGAATAAATCTTCTCGGAGAAAACCGTGTTCAGGAATATCAGTCCAAAAAGGATTTGTACGACCAGTCCGCAGAAGTGCATATAATCGGACACCTCCAGACCAATAAGGTCAAATATATAATCAACAGCGTAAGCATGATACAGTCAGTGGACAGCCTGAAGCTTGCAAATGAAATAGACAGGCTCGCCAGAGAAAATAACCGAATTATGAATATACTATGCGAAGTCAATATCGGAAGAGAGAAAAGCAAAAGCGGAGTTATGCCGGAGGAAGCCTTTGAATTTGCGGAAAGCCTCGGGGAATTTAAAAATATCAGAGTCTGCGGTCTGATGGCAATACCGCCTGCTGAAAACAGCGAAAAATTTTTGTCTGAAATGCAGGATTTATATATTGACATTTCTGAAAAAAAATCGGATAATATAAATATGGACATATTGTCAGTGGGTATGACCGGAGATTATGTGAATGCCATAAAATATGGTTCTACACTTGTGAGAATAGGTTCAGGTCTTTTCGGCACAAGAATTTACAAATAAAGAACTTTCGGAACCGCATATCCGTCTGAAATTATAATTATGCGGAGAATGGAGATTTTTAAGTTATGAGTATATTAAATAATATCAAGAACTTTTTCTATCAGTCTGATGTGGAAGATGAAGAAACCGAAGAGTCTTCTGCTCCTGTACGTCCGTCGGTAAACTTCACGTCTTCTGAAAAGAACGAAGAACCAGCACCGTCTGCTTCAGGTGACAGAAGAAACAACAGGGTAGTGAATATCCAGACAACAGCACAGCTTCAGGTAGTGCTTGTAAAACCGGAGGTTTTCACAGATGCAAAGCAGATTGCAGACCACCTTATCGCCAAAAAAACTGTAGTTCTTAACCTCGAAACAGCTTCTGCTGAAAATAAAAGAAGAATAATAGACTTCCTTGTAGGCGTTGCATACGCAAACGGAGGAAGCCTTAAACCTGTTGCAAATCTCACATATATAATTACTCCCTATAACGTCGGATTCATAGGAGAGGATTTAGTAGGAGAGCTTGAAAGCAGCGGAGTCATTCTCTGACAATGAAATCCGGTGAAAGCATCATTCCGGCAAGAACAGAGGATTTGATAAGACAAAGTGCAAAAATATGCTCTCCGGTATATTCAATGTTCCTTGATGAAAAACAGTGTTCGGAGGCGGAAGGGATTCTTCTGAATTATCCGTATGTGGTTTATAAATTCTGGGGCGGATACAATGATGCACAAAGAAAAATCCTCTGTGTATACAGCTTGTCGGGCTGTGGTTACCTTGATGAATTGTACAGTGAAGGCTTAACAGAGGAAATACCCATGAAATGCCTGACCTTTTTATACAGGAAATCTGATACTCTGACACATCGTGATTTTCTCGGTTCACTCATGGCACTTCGCCTTAAACGTGAAACTATCGGAGATATACTGATATCAGAGGGAAAGGCTCAGGTTTTCGCTACTGATACCGCCTCAGAGCTTATCTGCAGTACAGTCGGAAAAATAGGCAGAACAGGTGTGAAAATCTATGACGATATGCCTTTTGATACAGTAAGAATACAGGAATTTGAAACCATAAGCGGTACGGTTGCATCACTGAGAGCAGACAGCGTTATAAGCCTTGCACTCAGAATAAGCCGTGAAAAATCGGCACAGCTTATAAAAAATACGGGGATTCAGATTAACTGCGAAACAGTATTTTCAGTAAAGCACGAAATGAAGTGCAAAGATGTTTTTTCTGTTAAGGGATATGGAAAATTTATCTTAGATGAATTTTCAGGAATTTCAAAAAAAGGCAGATTACATATTGCAGTAAAGAAATATAAATGAAAGGAAGCTGAAAAATGATTACAGCAAGCGATATCAGGAAAAAGAGATTTGAAAAGGCTGCTTTCGGATATAAGCAGGAGGATATAGATGAATTTCTTGTCGAGCTTGAAAAGGAATTATCTGATATGGACAGCGAACGTGATGATGCAAATAATAAAATTCAGATTCTTGCCGACAAGGTAAGAGAGTATATGAGAGATGAAGACGCAGTCAAGGACGCACTTCTCGGAGCACAGAAGCAGGCTCATCATGTAATTGCAGATGCAAATGAGAGAGCAGAAAAGATTCTTGCTGAAGCTCAGGAAAAAGCAGACGCTCTTCTCGATGAGGCTACCAGACAGCATGAAATTGCTATGGAAAAAAACCGTGCAGAGATTGCCAGAGAGAAGGAAGCTCTTATAATTGCACAGCAGCAGGTTTCAGAATTTAAAAAAGCTCTTTTCGATATGTATAAGAATCATCTTGAGCTTGTTTCAAGTATGCCCGAAACCTTTGAAGAGGCTGTAAGCGATAGCTTTGAAGATAATAAATCTGATTATGCTTCTGAATCTGAAACCGAAGCTCTGACAGAAGAAGCTCCTGAATCAGAAGAATAAAAATATACTGAAAGGAAATTATATCTGCAATGGATTATAATAAAACTCTTAATTTACCAAAAACAGATTTCCCTATGAGAGGAAATCTTCCGAAAAGAGAACCAGAAACCCTTGAAAAATGGGAGAATGAAAGACTTTATTACAAGATGATTGAAAAAAATCAGGGAAAGCCACTCTATATACTTCACGATGGCCCTCCCTATGCAAACGGTGAAATTCATCTGGGTACAGCTCTTAACAAAACTCTTAAAGATTTCATAATAAAATATAAAAACATGAGCGGATTCTGCGCTCCTTATGTCCCCGGCTGGGATACTCACGGACTTCCGATTGAACTTAAAGCTATGAAGTCAATCGGCGTTGAAAACGGTGCAATATCTCCGGTAGAACTCAGAAAGCACTGTCATGATTTTGCACTTACCCATGTAAAAAATCAGATGAAGCAATTCAAGCGTCTCGGAACTCTCGGTGATTACGACGACCCCTATCTCACACTGAAGCCCGAATATGAAGCACGTCAGGTTGAAGTATTCGGTGAAATGGCAAAATCCGGATATATGTATAAAGGTCTGAAGCCTGTGTACTGGTGTCCTGACTGTAAAACAGCTCTCGCTGAAGCTGAAATTGAATACTCAGATGACCCGTGTCACTCTATATATGTAAAATTCAGAGTTACAGATGACAAGGGAATATTCTCCGGAATGGGTCTTGATATATCAAAAATCTATTTCGTAATCTGGACTACTACAACATGGACAATCCCCGGTAACCTTGCTGTATGTCTTGGCCCTGAATATAATTACACGCTTGTAAATGCAAACGGTGAATACTACGTAATGGCTGAAGAGCTTGTTAAAACAACTATGGAAACAGCCGGAATTACAGAATATACTACAACAGGAAGCTTTACCGGTGCAGAGCTTGAGGGAATGAAAACCCAGCACCCGCTCTATGACAGACTTTCACCTATTATAACAGGCAGTCATGTTACTCTTGAAAGCGGTACAGGCTGTGTACACACCGCCCCCGGATATGGTGTTGAGGACTTTGAAGTATGCAAGAATTACGATGATATTGGAATTATAGTATGCGTTGATGCCGACGGAAAGCAGACTGCCGAAGCCGGAGAATTTGAGGGTATGGATACAGATACCGCAAATAAGGCTATTGCAAAGAAGCTTGAGGAAAACAATGCACTTCTCGCAATCAAGAAAATTGTTCACCAGTATCCGCACTGCTGGAGATGCGGAAGCCCTATTATATACCGTGCTACAGAACAGTGGTTCTGCTCAGTAAACGGATTCAAGGATAAAGCAATAAAAGCTATTGAAGATGTAAAATGGATTCCGGAATGGGGCGAAGACAGAATCAAAGGAATGGTTCGTGACAGAAGTGACTGGTGCATTTCCCGTCAGAGAACATGGGGCGTTCCGATTCCGGTAGTATACTGTAAGGATTGCGGTAAGCCGATTATAAATGACCAGACTATCAAAGCTATTGCCGATATGTTCAGAAAAGAGGGAGCAGATTCATGGTGGCTCAGAGATACTTCCGAATTTATCCCTTCTGATGTAAAATGCGAATGTGGCTGTGGCGAATTTACAAAAGAATATGATATTATGGACGTATGGTTCGATAGCGGTGTATCACATTCAGCAGTAATGGAACAGTATGACTGTCTTAAATGGCCTGCTGATTTGTACCTCGAGGGTGCAGACCAGTACAGAGGCTGGTTCCAGTCATCACTCCTGACATCAGTAGTATATAAGGGTACTGCACCATATAAGGCAGTATGTACTCATGGCTGGGTAGTTGACGGAGAGGGAAAAACAATGCACAAATCCCTCGGAAACGGTATCGCACCTGCTGAAATTACAGACGTATACGGAGCAGATATTCTCAGACTCTGGGTAGCATCATCTGATTATCACTCAGATATAAGAGTATCACAGCCGATTCTTAAACAGCTCTCCGAAGCATACAAGAAAATCAGAAATACTGCAAGATTTATTCTCGGAAATCTCGGAAACGGAAATGGCTTCAATCCTGATACAGACAGTGTTCCGGACGAAAAGCTTACTGAGCTTGACAAGTGGGCATTGATGAAGCTTGATGACGTTATAGATAAGGTAAACGAAGGCTATAACAGCTTTGATTTCCATATCGCATTCCATGCAATCCACAACTTCTGTGTAACCGATATGTCAAACTTCTACCTTGATATAATCAAGGACAGATTATACTGTGAAAAAGAGGATTCCGGAATAAGACGTTCCGCACAGACAACAATGTACAGAATACTGAGTGCAGTGGCAAGACTTTCCGCACCGATAATTTCATTTACAGCAGAGGAAATCTGGTCATATATGCCCCATAAATCTACTGACGATGCACAGAGTATTTTCCTGAATCAGATGCCTGAAAAATCAGGAATAGAATTTACTGATGATTTTATCGCAAAATGGGAATTTATCTACAGCAACAGAGAAGCTGTAAACAAAGTCCTTGAGGAAAAGCGTAACGAGAAAATAATCGGAAAATCTCTGGAGGCTAAAATAATTATTCATTGCAGTCCCGAGAATGCAGAAAAGTATAGTACTGTTTCTGACCATCTTGCGGAAATTCTCATCGTATCAGATGTAGAAGTATCAGCTGACAGAAACGATTCTGAAACAGAATTTGAAGTGCAGAAGGCTGATGGAGATAAGTGCGAAAGATGCTGGACATACTCAAAGACAGTAGGTGCAGATTCCGAACACCCTACACTATGCGAAAGATGCTGTAAAGCAGTAAGATAAATCAAAACAAGCCTGCTGTCATACGGCAGGCTGAATTTTTACCGAAAGGATTTTCATATGATAATATTTGCATTGATAGCTATAGCACTGCTTGTAATCTGTGACCAGTTTATAAAATCATGGTGCGTTGAAA
Source organism: Oscillospiraceae bacterium (assembly GCA_029005335.1). Taxonomy (GTDB): domain Bacteria; phylum Bacillota; class Clostridia; order Oscillospirales; family Ruminococcaceae; genus Ruminococcus. Next base: position 339 of record JAQXFT010000065.1, on the reverse strand, counting down.
ATCTGGTACTGCATGAAAGTGTTGACTTTATAAAAATAGGCGATACAAAAATATTTGATTTGACACTGCATTATAATACAGGTGCAATATTCGGAAGCATGGCTGGAAAAAGAATTTTCCTGATAACTGTAGTAGTAATCATAACTGCGGTATGTTCATATATTCTTGTAAAATATCGCAATCATTCAAAAATGTTGTTTGCGTCAATGATACTGATGATAGCCGGAGGAATCGGAAATCTTATTGACAGGGTATTCAATGACGGAAAGGTTATAGATATGTTTGACTTTCAGCTCTTCAATTTTGCAATATTCAACTTTGCGGATATATGCGTTACAA
>JAQXFT010000064.1 GCA_029005335.1 Oscillospiraceae bacterium | reverse complement strand
TCTTCGGATATAAAATCTGTTACACTATCCGCTTGTGTCAGGAAAATATCATATCATGATGATATTCTTTTCTATCTGAATATATTTGTCAACATTTATATACGTTTGTCTATATTTTCACCTACAGTTCAGCATCTCCTTATCAAAAAATTCTGAAATTAATGCTTGGAAATTATTATATCATATTGTCTGAGATAAGTCAATAGTATTTCAAAAAGTAAAGGCGGAAAAAAATTTTTTCCGCCTGTGTTTTTATCTGGAATGGCTTCAGGATTCTTCGGAGCTTATATCCTTTTTTGATGATTCATCATCATCGAGAGTATATATAAGTTCACCCTTCATAAGCTTTTCAAAATCGTCACCGTCAATTTTTTCGTATCTGATGAGATATTCTGCAAGCTCATGAAGCTTGTCAATATTGGCTGTCAGGATAGTTTCACAATCATGATATGCTTTTGTTATAATATCCTTGATTTCCTGGTCAATAGCAGAGGCAACAGCTTCGCTGTAATTTCTGGTATGACCATAATCCTTGCCAAGAAATACCTCATCATTATCAGAACCATATACAACAGTTCCGAGCTTTTCGGAGAATCCGTATTTTGTAACCATATTTCTTGCGGTAGCTGTAGCACGTTCAATATCGTTTGAAGCACCTGTGCATATATCATCAAGCACAAGGGCTTCTGCACATCTTCCGCCAAGCATCATAATGATACTTTCACGCATCTGGGTTCTTGAAACATGGCTGTTATCGTTAGCAGGTCTTGTCATAGTGAGACCGGCTGCCATACCTCTCTGAATTACTGTTACCTGATGTACTTTATCCTGAGTTTCAAGATTATATGCTGCAATAGCGTGACCTGCCTCATGATATGCAGTAATTTTTTTGTCACGCTCTGTAACAACTCTTGATTTCTTTTCAGGACCTGCAATAACTTTAAGAGTAGCTTCTTCAATATCAGATTCTATAATAGCGTGCCTGTTGGACCTTGCGGCAAGAAGTGCTGCTTCATTCAGGAGGTTTTCAAGGTCAGCACCTGTAAATCCCTGAGTAGTTTTTGCAATAATCTTCAAATCGACATCGGGTCCCAGAGGCTTGTTTTTGGAATGTACTTTCAGTATTTCCTCACGTCCCTTGACGTCCGGATATCCTACTACTATCTGACGGTCAAAGCGTCCGGGTCTTAAAAGTGCGGGGTCGAGAATATCACGTCTGTTCGTAGCTGCGATAACTATAACGCTTTCATTTCCGGTAAATCCGTCCATTTCAACAAGAAGCTGATTGAGAGTCTGTTCACGTTCATCGTGTCCGCCTCCGAGACCTGCACCTCTGTGACGGCCTACGGCATCGATTTCATCAATAAAGATTATGGACGGTGAATGTTTTTTAGCCTGTTCAAACAAATCCCTTACTCTGGAAGCTCCGACGCCCACGAACATTTCAACGAAATCAGAACCTGAAATCGGAAAGAACGGACAGCCTGCCTCTCCTGCAACAGCTCTTTCAAGAAGTGTCTTACCTGTTCCGGGAGGTCCTACAAGCAGAACGCCCTTTGGAATTTTTGCACCGATTTCCTTATACTTGTTTGAATGTTTAAGAAAATCAACGATTTCCTCCAGCTCCTGTTTTTCCTCGTCAGCACCGGCAACATCGGCAAAAGTAGCCTTTCTGGCACTTGCCTGATTTTTCAGATTAGCTTTTCCGAAATTATTATATTTTCCGCCTGCACCGGTCTGTCTCATCATCATGTATATGAATATTACCGCAATGATAACCATTATAAGAGTAGGTATAAGTGACAGAAGCCATGTATTATCCGTTATCTTATAATAATCCTGTTTCAGGGGCTTGTCGGGATATTTTTCATTGTATTCCTTCCGGTAATCCTGTGTATCCTGAAGGAATATATTGATGTTCGGAACATTATATCTTATTTTGTTGTCCTCGCCTCTCAGCTGGAGAACAAGCTCACCGCTTCCAAGGTCAAGCGTATATGCCTGAACCTCATAGTTATCAAAGTGGTTTATTATTTCCGAATATTCAACAGTTTTGGTTTTTCCCGAAAACTGCGAAACAACAAACCATATGCCCAGAACGATAAACAGGACAAAAAGGATATAAGCTACAAAACCTTTACTCTTTTTTGGTGACAATTTTTTATACACTCCTATCTTTCATTTGATTCTTTATATATGCCGATATAGTCAAGATTTCTGTAATGCTCCGCATAATCGAGACCGTAACCGACGATAAAGCTGTCATCAATCCGGAATCCGGCATAATCCGCCTGAACCGGCACTCTGCGTCTTGACGGCTTGTCAAGAAGGGTACATATTTTCAATGATTCCGGCTTTCTGTCAAGAAGCATGGGTATCAGATATGAGAGAGTAAGACCTGTATCAAGAATATCCTCGACTATAAGCACATCGAAGCCTTTTATATCCCGTGATAAGTCCTTGAGTATCTTAACATTTCCGCTTGACTGTGTGCTGTTCTGATAGCTTGATATACACATAAAGTCAATTTCCAGCGGAAGCCTGATTTCTCTCATAAGGTCAGCCAGAAATACTACTGAACCTTTGAGAATACTTATCAGAAGTAATTTTTTATCCTTGTAATCCTTTGTTATATCAGCTCCGAGCTGTTTTATCTTTTCGGAGAGCTGTTCCTTTGTTATAAGGATTTCCTCAGCGTTTCTGGTATATTCCGACATATCTCAGCTCCTTTTTACAGAATCCGGAAAAACAGTGATTTTAAGTATTTCAGATGTATTTTCATCAGGTCTGACTCTGTCTGCAATTCCGATTTTTTCGGCAAATACAGTACCTGCTTCATCATCAATAAAATGAAGAAACGGTTTTTCATCAGGCTTAACCTGTGCATTAATCAGTTTTTTGACTGATGAAGTAAAATTTCTGCCTGCAAGTCTGATTTTATCCCCGTTTCTTCTGTTTCTCAGAATCATTGTACCTTTTATTTTATCATAATCCAGAAGATAATTTGTAAACTTTCCGTTAATATTTTGATATATTTTTAAATCTTCTGACTTAACAATCTCTGCATTAAGTATAATTCCCTCAAAAAGAGTATTTTTTCCGATATTAAGAGGAACTGAAATCTCCTTTGAATCGGGCTTGTCAGGTATTCTCACAAAGCTGAGTGAAGCCTTATCCGAAACAAAATATAAATCTCCGGATATATTTATCTTTCCTCCGTTTAAGATTAAAGAATCTATGCTTTCAAGGCGTTTATAGTCATAGCGGAGATTTTTTTCCGATAAAAATTCAGCAATGCATCTCTGTCTTATTGCTTTATGAAATTTTTCAAGCCCCTTAAAGGTATCTCCGGCTCTGCACTTTAATTCTGCCTTCATAGTTTCGGATTCTATAAAATCATTTTCAAGTCTCAGAGCATCAAGAGTTCTTGCAGAGGTTTCTATAAGTGAACCGTTAATCTTTTCCAGAAGCGGAAGCACATTGTGACGGATTTTATTTCTTGTATAGTCATCAGAAAGATTTGTGCTGTCTGTGACAAAATATATATTTCTGCTTTTCAGAAAATTTTCTATTTCCTCACGGCTTACCGTCAGAATCGGACGGACTATATTATCCCTTACAGGAGGTATTCCGCATAATCCTTTCAGTGCCGTTCCTCTTGAAAGATTGTGTATTGCCGTTTCAAAATTATCATTTGCGTTGTGAGCCGTAGCAATTATTTTTCCCCTTGAATTTTCTGAAAATATTCTGTATCTCAGTATTCTTGCGGATTCCTCTGTTGAGAGTCCGTATTTTTCGGAATATTCCCTGACGTTGCATTTCCGGGATATGAATTTTACTTTAAGCTTCGTGCAGAGTTCACGGCAGTAATTTTCATCACGGTCGCTTTCCGCACCTCTCAGGCAGTGATTTACATGAAGTGCCGAAATCTCAGATATTTTCAGCCTTTCCCTGAGTTCCAGAAGCGAAACAAGCAGAAATACGCTGTCAGCTCCTCCCGAAAGTCCGCATACAACACTGCACCCCTCCGGAAACATATTGTATTTCAAGGCAAAATCAGATATTCTTTCAAGCATATTTCATCTCACCTATTCTGATATTTTTTTATTCAGATTAGAAAATCTTGTATAACGACCGTCCCAGTAAAGGTCTACTGTTCCCTGAGCTCCGTGTCTGTTTTTAGCGACAATACACTGTGAGATATTCTTATTTTCGCTCTCCTTATTGTAATATGCTTCACGGTAAAGGAATAATACTATATCTGCGTCCTGCTCTATAGAGCCTGATTCCCTCAAATCTGAAAGCTGAGGTCTTTTATCTGTACGCTGGTCGGGATTTCTTGAAAGCTGTGAAAGAAGTATAACCGGTACATCAAGCTCCTTAGCCATAAGCTTTATCTGACGTGTTATTTCAGATACAACTACAACCCTGTTATCTGATTTGCTTGTGGATTCCATAAGCTGAAGATAATCTATAATTACAAGTCCGAGATTCTTTGTACGTCTCAGCTTTGCTTTCATCTGCTGGACAGTCAGTCCGCCTGCGGTATCATCAATATATATCGGCAGATTACTGAGATATCCGGCATTTGTAGCAAGCTTAATCCAGTCATCTCCCGAGATTCTTCCTGTCTGGAGCGACTGGGCATCTATCTGTGTTTCTGTTGCAAGAAGTCTTGTGGCAAGCTCTTCTCTTGACATTTCAAGGTTGAATATAACAACCTCCTTGCCTGATGAACGCTTTGCGACATTTGTAGCAATATTCATGGCAAATGAGGTTTTGCCCATACCGGGACGGGCTGCAATTATAATAAGGTTGGCTTTGTTGAGACCCGAAATTATTGTATCAAGGTCATTAAAGCCTGTCTTTGCTCCTATATATTTTTCTCTGTCAGGGCCTGAAATCTTTCCGATTCGGTCATATGCCTCGCTTATAGCTGTTCCTATATGCACAAGTCCCTGAACATTTTTTCCCCGACGGATATCGTATATTCTCTGTTCGGCAGAATCTATAAGCTTCTGGGCATCGCTTGAATCCGTTCTTATATCACTGAGAATCTCTCTTGCTGCAATGGCAAGGGAGCGGATATAATATTTTTCGGCAACTATCCTGCAATAGCTTGCTATATTGGCTGTTGACGGGAGAATATCCGCAAGTCCTGAAAGATACTTTCTGCACTCCAAAGAGCTTTCAAATATCTCCATTTTTTCCACTTCGTTCAGGACAGTAATTACATCGGCATCAGTTCCGCTTGTAAACATTGCAACAATTACCCTGTAAATTTCCTTATGCTGAGGGCTGTAGAAATATTCAGGTTTTATGGTTTCGACTACAACCGGAAGTACAGAAGGGTCGGCAAGAACAGCTCCGAGAATACACTGTTCAGCCTCCGTACTGTGGGGCAGACTCATATCTGCAATATTCAAATTATTTTCAAGCATAAAAATCAGACCTCAGTTACTTCTACTGTAATATCAGCAGTTATTCCGGTATAAAGCTTCACTGACACATCAAAGCTTCCGAAATTTTTAATATCGGTTTTAAGGGTAATCTTTTTCTTATCGACATTCACTCCGAACTGCTGTTCCAGAGCCTCAGCTATATGTCCTGCTGTAACAGAGCCGAAAAGCTTCTGATTGCTTCCTGCCTTAGCCTTTATGATTACCTTTTTGTCCTTGATTTTTGACTGTATTTCAAGGGCATTCTGTTTTTCGACCTCAATTTTATGCTGCTGTGATGCCTTTTGTCCCTCAAGCTTATTCATATTTTCGGGAGTAGCTTCAACAGCAAGGCCTTTTGGTATAAGCATATTTCTTGCATATCCGTCGGCAACGTTTTTGAGTTCGCCTTTCTTTGCTGAGCCTTTTACATCTTTTATAAAAATAACTTTCATCTTAAAAAATTCCTTTCCTTTATGTTATATATTTTTTTATGGGTTATCACTTAAAGCATCATCAATAGCATTTTTAAGCCTGCTTACTGCCTCATCAATTGAGACATCTTTTAACTGCACTGCTGCCATAGTCTGATGTCCTCCTCCGCCAAGACGTTCCATTATAATCTGAACGTTCAGCCCTCCCAGAGAGCGTGCGGATATATTTACAGTATCACCTGTACGATATACGACAAATGAGGCATCAACCCCTGATATTCCGAGAAGCTCGTCCGCTGCCTGAGGAGATATGATTCTTATATCATCACTCTTAAGCTCAGTTGAGGCAATTGCACATCTGTTATGTATACTCGCTGATGATACTATCTGTGTTCTGCGTTTATATGATTCTATCGAATTTGAAAAGAGCTTTCTGACTGTCACGGTATCTGCACCAAGCTTTTTCAGATATGCCGCTGCTTCAAAGGTTCTTACTCCGGTTCTCATTATAAAATTCTTTGTATCGAGAGTAATTCCGGAAAGAAGTGCCTCCGCATAGCAGGAATCAATATCCGATGAACCTTCAGACTTGAAATACTGTATAAGCTCCGTAACCATTTCTGAGGCGGAGGAAGCATATGGTTCATGGTGAAAGATAACGGCATTGTCTATAAAGTTTACTGTTTTTCTGTGGTGGTCAATAACAACAATATTTTCAGCTTTTTTGTAAAGCTCGCTGCTTTCAAGAAAATCCTTGTTATGCGTATCGACTATGATAAGCAGGTCATTATACGTTATTGCATCAACAGCAGTCTGAGGGGATATATAAAAATCAACATTTGCTGTATCTTCAATATATTCTATAAGCTGCAATGCAAGATTTTTTTTCCTGTCAACAACAACATAGGCATTTTTTCCCAGAAGATTTACTGCCGCTGCAAGACCTGTTGAAGCTCCTATTGAGTCCAAATCCCCGAAGCTATGACCCATTATGAATACTTTATCGGACTTTTCGATAAATTCCTGAAGCGTATTTGCTATTATTCTTGTTTTGGCACGTGATTTCTTTTCGACTCCCTTTGAAACTCCTCCGAAAAAGCGGTAGCCGTTTTCAGTTTTAACAACAGCCTGGTCGCCTCCCCGTCCAAGTGCCATATCAAGACACTGACGTGCTATTTTTTCACTTTCCTCCAGAGAGCCTGCTCCCTGACCGACTCCTATTGAGAATGTCAGACAGTTTCGCTCCCCGACTTTTATTTCTCTTGCTATATCAAGAATTTTAAATTTTTCCTCTATAATCTTATTCAGATGTCTGTCTTCAAGAACGGCTATAAACGTATTGTCAGATATTTTTTTTATTATTCCGTGTGTACCGCTCATAAAGTTTTCGAGAATCTGTTCAGTCTCAACAGAGGTTTTTGCCTTTTCGGTTTCCTTGGCATTCTGCATTATATCGCCGTAGTTGTCAATCACAAGTATAAGTACAGATTGTCTTGTATCGCTGAAATTCTTTTCGACTTTAAGCAGTTCTGTTATATCGGAAAAATACAGAACGGTAACGCTTTCGGATTCCTCACCGGCTGTAACTACAGAGCGTACTTTATAATTATTGCCGTTGACAATACAGAGACATTCATTTCCGTTTCTGATTTCGTCGAGGTCTATATTCACATAATCAAGCAGGGAGTATCCAAAAATATCCTGTTCTGCGGCAACTTTTTCCTTGAAAAATTCGTTGTACCAAACAACGACTCCGTATTCGTCTATCACTACAGCAGGGGCGGGAAGACAGTTCATAAACTCCGCCCCGCTCTGTTCAAGATTAGTATTTATCCGGCTTACATGGCGGTACATATGGCGGAAATCTCCTGCCAGTACCGCTATAAAAACTATACAAAGCACAGCTGCCGGAACAGATATTGCTGCAAATTCCCTGACGCTGTACTTGCAGAGCATGAAGGACGCCACAAGCTCACAAAGAAACATCATAACTGATATTATTATCAATGCCAAGGGAAATTTCTTTTTCATTTTTTCATCTCCGCTCCGATTCTTCAGGTCTCCATTATAATAGGCAGAATCATCGGACTTCTTTTTGTTTTCTGATATATATAATCTGAAAGTGCATCACGCATTTTTCCTTTAAGGGTATTCCATTCCTTAAATTCATTTACTGAGCATTGATTCAGGGTATTGATAAGAAGATTTCTTGAATCAACCATAAGCTCTTCGGACTCACGCACATATACAAAGCCTCTGGAGATAATATCAGGGCCTGCTACGACCTCATTTGTAGCTTTTTCAATTCCGACTACTATAATTATGATACCGTCCTGTGCGAGATGCTTTCTGTCTCTCAGTACAATAGCTCCTACATCGCCTACTCCCAGACCGTCAACAAGTGTTCTTCCTGCGGGAACCTGTGATACTACTGACATTCTGACGCCGTCGGTTTCGATGACGTTTCCTATTTCGGCAATAATTATATTTTCCTGTGGTATTCCCACATCAATCGCCAGTGATGCGTGTTTCTGGAGATGCTTGTATTCACCGTGTACCGGTATAAAGAATTTCGGTTTGGTAAGAGCCATCATAAGTTTAAGCTCCTCCTGACAGGCGTGACCTGATACGTGTACCTCATACATGGCTTCATAGACTACTTCCGCACCGGATTTCATAAGCTCATTCACAACCCTTGTGACATATTTTTCATTTCCGGGAATAGGCTTTGCGGAAATTATTATAAAGTCCTGAGGAGTTATATTTACTTTCTTATGGTCATTCATAGCCATTCTTGTAAGAGCCGACATCGGCTCGCCCTGACTTCCGGTAGTAATCAGAACTATGCGTTCATTTTCATAACGGTTCATAAGCTCTATATCAATAATGATTCCGTCGGGGACTTTAAGATAGCCAAGCTCAATCGCTGTTGAAATGACATTCACCATGCTTCTGCCGAATATTGCCACTTTTCTTCCATATTTCTCGGCACAGTTTATAATCTGCTGGACACGGTGTATATTTGATGAAAACGTTGCAATAATGATTCTTTTTCCCTCGGCTTTTCTGAAAAGATTTTCAAACGATTCACCGACTTTTCTTTCTGACTGGGTATATCCCGGACGCTCTGCATTTGTTGAATCCGCCATAAGTGCAAGGACTCCCCTGTTGCCAAGCTCCCCGAATTTTGCGAGGTCTATAATATCGCCGTCAATCGGTGAAAAATCAACCTTGAAATCTCCCGTATGCACTATAATTCCGGCTGGAGTATGGATAGCCATTCCGACAGAATCCGGAATAGAATGGTTTACTTTTATAAGCTCCACTGCCATACAGCCCATTCTAATATTTTTCCGTGGCTGAACTACATTAAGCTGAACCTTTCCGGAAAGTCCATGCTCTTTAAGCTTGCCGTCCACAAGTCCGAGGGTAAGCTTTGTACCATATACCGGTACATTTATTTTTTTAAGAAAATATACCAGTCCGCCTATATGGTCTTCATGTCCGTGAGTAAGGACTATTCCTCTCAGCTTATCCTTATTTCTTTCAACATAGGTAAAATCAGGGATTACTATGTCAACTCCGGGCATATCCGCATCAGGAAAGGCAAGACCGCAGTCAAGAATAAACATATCGTTTGAACACTCAAAGACAGTCATATTTTTTCCGATTTCGTTCAGACCTCCCAGCGGAATAATTTTAACAGGAGTTTTCCGGGATTCTCTTTTTTCCCTTTTAGGCTGTTCGGGAGCTGAATTTTCCTGCTTTTCGGTTTTTTTACGAACGTACTTTCTTTTGTATACAGCCGGAAGCTTCTTCTGATTTTCTTTTTCGTTCACTTTATAACCTCACTTTCTATTGGTGCATTTTCTGATTTACTTGCAGAATTATAATTGCAGAAACTATGAAACAACGCACCGATGATTTACAGACTTAAAAAAATTTATTTTAAAGGCAGAGACTATTCCTGTCTGAGCCGATAAATCTCAAAAAAATATATACAATATTATTATACGTTATCGTTTTGAATCTGTCAAGGAAAAAAAATGTGATTATACAAATTTTACAAATAGCTATAATTATAATCAGTTTTATTTTTCGTTTCTTTCAAGAATAAGTCTCTCCCACTTTCCGCAAAGCTCGGCAGAGGTTTCCATATTCATTGTCTGTACGATAAGGGTAAGACGGTTTTTACCGCTTCTGGAGAGCTTTATTTTTCCCTCCGGAGTCCGGATAGTTCTTTCAGGAGAACGCATTGAAAAATCCGTAGCAATTTCACGTCTTGCCGTATAAAATTCGGGAAGCTTTTTCACCATATCGGATATGCTTTTACCGCAGTTAAGCAGTCCTATGCATAAAAAAAGCGAATCAAAAGTAAATCTCTGCTTACAGATTTCAGCGTGATTTGATACATTCTGATATATACAGCGTGCATTTATTTTTTTTGCAAGCTCCTCGCCGGCATAGTGGAATCCCTCCGGAAGCACCACACATTCACCCTTTTCCCACAGGCTTAATGCATATGCAAGAACAAGTCTTTCATAGGCTATAAATCCGAAGTCAGTACCGTAACAGTTGACACGGCTTCCGTCCTCTGACACCTGAAAAATAACATCACCTTTATCTGAGGAAAAAAATATCCGCCACATATCAGAAATTCTTCTGTTTCCACAGCTTATAACAGCATTGCCTTTAAATTTATCCGAGACAATATCCCTGAGGGAATTTATATAAAGCTCTCTTATATGGCTAAGTACGGATATTCTTCCGCTTTCTGACCGGTTACCCTCCGGACTGGCACTATATATCTTCTCCATAATCACGGACGGCATATTTATGCCGAAGCTGTCAAAAAAAATCATTCTTAGTTTTTCGTCTCCGCAAAGATATACTCCGCAGTCACATTCAGCAGACCTGATTCCATATCTGAATACGGGAACAGTATCATTCATCATAAATACATCACAGCCACCCCTCGCAATACCTCCGGCAAGCGTATAAAGCTCCGCTCTGAGCGATTCTCTTTCAGTACCGACTGCAATTCTCCTGAAAATTTTTCCCAGAAGCTCTCCGAAATCCGCAAGCTCTCCTATTCCCGCCTTTTCAGTTTCCTCACAGAAATTATCCCTGAAACTGAATTTTCCTTTTTCACCGTAATAGCTCATAGCAATATACCTCCGTTTTTTTATATCAAATTAAATATTGCCAGCTAAAAGGATTTTATACTGTAATATAAATCATATTCTTACTTTCCGGAAAAGCAGAAGAAGTGCAAGTATATTAGGCACTGCCATCAGACCATTGAATATATCCGAAACTGTCCAGACATTCTCAGGAGAAAATACTGCTCCGAGAGATACTATAACGGCAAATATAAAGCGATATGGTTTTATATATCTTCCTCCGGATATATGCCTGAAAGATGTTTCACCACAATAATACCAGCCTGTTATAGTACAGAATGCAAACAATATTATTGATATGTCTATAAAAATATTTCCTCCGAACGCTGTGTTTATATCATATGTATCAGTAAGAAGAAGCACAAGTGCAGTAAGAGTACAGCATACTATAGTATCAAGAAATACTTCAAACATACTCCACATTCCCTGAATATACGGACTATCCTCCTCAGAGGCACTGTGCATTATTGATGAGCTTCCCAGACCGGCTTCATTGGAAAAAATTCCACGCCTTATTCCTACTGATACCGCAAAGCCTCCTGCAGATTTGAAATCAAATGCTGATTCAAATATATCCGCAAATACTCTGCCGAGATTTTCACGGTGTCTGAATATAATTATCAATGATACTATTATATATATTCCGGTAAGAACAGGAATTATTATCTGTGATGCACTCCCTATACGCTTTATTCCTCCTGAAATAACAGCAAATACTGTTACGAATAAAATAATTGCTGTGATATATTTCTCTGTGCCGAAATCGCTGAGGGCGTTTCCGATTGAGTTCGCCTGAACCATTCCCCCCATTCCCCATGAGGCAAACACACAGAATACCGAAAATATCACTGCAAGTATATCCGAGCCTGCCCCGTATTTAATATAGGAAACTGCTCCGCCAAGCCATTCTCCGTCTTCCTCACGCCTGTAGAGTATTCCGAGATAGTTTTCAGCATATACAAGTGCCATTCCCAGAAATGCCGATACCCACATCCAGAATATTGAACCCGCTCCCCCGATTGCTATTGCTGAGGCTACACCTACTATATTTCCAGTACCCATTGCTGTCCCCAATGATGATGTTACTGTCTTCAGCTGTGATATTCCGTTTTCAGATTTTTTGCTGTCCTTTCGTCCCGAAAGAAAAGGAATAAGCCTCAGCTGTAAAAATCCAAGCTTTATGGTATAAAAAATACCCGTAAACAACAGAATAAATATCAGCCCCCAGCCCCAGACATAATTATTTATACTGCTTAAAATATTGCTTACCATTTTAATTTTCCCCCCTTGTAATTATATAACATTTTATGATATAATATATATTATCAATTCATAATTAAAGGAGGAATTTTATTCTTGAAAATCTATAATGCTGACAGAACTCCTCTTAATATCATAAGAATTATCACAGCAGTGCTGACAGCAGTCATTATTATATTATGCCGTATCATTATACCTTTCTTAACGCTTATGATTGTCCTTATATCGGTATTCTCAGCGACCGGAATAATACTGATATTCTTTTATTTTCCAGCCATGTTCAGGAATCTGGAATTTTATGTCGGGGAAAATACTGTAAAAAAAATGCACGGAGTTTTTTTCCGGCGTGAACAAACTATCAATATATCATCAGTACAATATATAACTACTGCTGTATGCGGTCTGGAGGGCTTCTGCTTTATAATTCTCAACGTCTACGGCGGTATTATGATACTTCCCTTTCTGAGCCACAAAAACTTCAGAGCCATTTTACACGAACTCGAACACGATGTCATAAGGAGATGATTAAGCTGTATCACGAACACCCTCTTAAAATACTGAAATATTCAGCTAAAAATATATGGCTTCTGATATTTCCTCTTATAAGGGGTATAAGAGCATACCGTCTTGATGTAAACCGCCTGTACGAATGGTTCAGGGGGTCATGGTTCGATATACTTATAATACTCATAATCCTGCTTTTCGGATATATCAAGTGGAAATTTTCATTGATATCAGTCAGCAATAATACAATAACTCACCTCAGAGGAATAATATTCAGGGTCAGAACGGATATTCCAATCAGAAATATATCATCAGTAACTATCGAACACCCCTTTCACCTCAGAATTTTCAGAGCAGTAAAATTCTATGCTGATACACGCTCCGGCACAAAAGCCTCAAACGATATGTTTCTGCTTCTTAAACGCAGGACATCAGATGAGATAATGAAAAAAATACCCTCGGTATCACGTCATGACAGTATAAAATACAGCCATAAGCCGAAGCTTTATCTTATATTTCTTTTCTCAGCACTCTTTTCAAGCAGTCTCTCCGGAATTATATATATAGGTGCATTTTTCTTTCAGGCGGGAGAAATTGCAAAGGATATTATACTGACATCTATAGATATAATTTCAGCGGAAACTTCAAAATTCATTATATCAACTATTCCGCCTGTCATATGGGGTATAATAATATTTCTGCTTTCAACGTGGATAATATCATTTATAGTCAATCTTATAAGATACAGCGGATTCAGCATAAGACACGACTCCGACATTATCGAAATAAAATGCGGTTATCTTACAAAACGCAGATTCAATATATTTATGAAAAAAATAAATTATATCGATATACGTCAGAATGTTATAATGAAGCTTTTCAGAGTAATGTCAGTAAACATAAGCTGTTCGGGCTACGGTTCAAACACAAAGAATCTTCCTGTGCTTGTCCCGATAATAACAAAAAGAACTCTCAATGAAAATCTCTCTGATATAGTCCACGCAAGATTCAGTATATCAAAGCAGTATAAGCCAAAAATAACAAGCTTCTGGCAGTATATATGGTTTTCAGTTATAATATCAGCCCTGATACTTCCGCTGACTTCCATAATAACATATTTTTTTCCGCCCTTTCATCAGCTGGCTGTATTCGTAACAGTTATGGCTGAAATCCCTGCTCTGTGGTCTGTCGTAGTAAAGCTTACTGCATTATGCACAAGCGGTATCACTTTTAACGACGGATATATTCAGATAAATTATTCAAAAGGATTTTCATTTCACACCGCTATTGCCGAACCCGAAAAGGTTGCCAAATTCTATATAAAACAGTCTCCCTTTCAGAGAATATTCAAAAAATGCACTGTATCAATATATTTCGGAAGTGAAGTATCCGTCAGGCATACAGTCAAGGCTATTCCTGTGGACGATGCTCAGAAAATTCTTGATACTATAAATTCATACAGATAAAAATAAGGCGGTCAGAAAGACCGCCTTTTTTAAACTATATTTTATTTTATATGATTTGCCTTAGCAATACGCTCAAACAAATCTTCCATAGCTTTCTGAGTTCCCCATGCACGTCGCATTTTATTCGGGTCAATTATACGTACATGGTGAGTAACCATATTTTGCTGAACCTTCCAGCCTTTAAGTTCCTGTATATCATTCCACCATATTCCCCAGTCCATTACCGGTGTCGGAATGTTCAGAAAATTACCGTTTGCACTGCCATTATTTATTATTACGTCAAGAATTTTTATAATAATATCAGGTGCAAGATAATTCATTCAAAAAGCTGCTACTCAAAATATGGACAAAAATACCCATATTGAGAAAATTCCTGTTTCAACCTGTATGCTTTTGTCCTA
>JAQXFT010000063.1 GCA_029005335.1 Oscillospiraceae bacterium | reverse complement strand
GTAAATTCGGGGTTATGTGAAGTATCCATACCTTCATTTCTGAAAATACGTCCTACTTCGTAAACTCTTTCAAATCCGCCTACTACGAGACGCTTCAGATATAATTCAGTTTCGATTCTCAGATACATATCAATATCAAGTGCATTGTGATGAGTAACAAAGGGTCTTGCGGAAGCACCGATTTCGAGTGTATGGAGTACAGGGGTATCAACTTCGAGGTAGCCCATATTGTCGAGATATTTTCTTATTTCACGGAGAATCTGACTTCTTTTTATAAAAGTATCCTTTACATTAGGATTTACAATAAGGTCAACATATCTCTGACGGTATCTCATATCCTGGTCTTTAAGACCGTGCCATTTTTCGGGGAGGGGGAGGAGTGATTTTGAAAGGAGTGTAATTTTATGTGCGTGTATTGAAATTTCGCCCTTGCGTGTTCTGAATACAAATCCCTCAACACCTACGATATCACCTATATCCCATTTTTTAAATTCCTTGAATTCTTCAGCACCTATATCATTTGAACGCACATAAACCTGTATTCTGTCAGAGCCGTCACGGACATCTATAAAATTAGCTTTGCCCATGTTTCTCCAGCTCATGATTCTTCCGGCAATTCTGACATCTTTTTCCTTGATTTTTTCGAGACCGGCATTGATTTTTTCTTCATCGCCGTCAGCTTCCTCAATGATTTTCTTTTCATCAGCTTCATACTGTGACTTTAAGTCAGCATTTTTTGCGGTGACATCATATTTTGTAATTTCAAATGGGTCAGCGTTTCTGGCTTTAAGGTCATCAAGCTTTTCAAGGCGTATTTTTTTAAGGATATTAATATCCTGTTCCTTTTCCTCAGCTGGAATATTGTTCTGAATTTCACTCATAATATTTTATACCGTTCCTTTACTTTGAAATATCGATTACTTCGTATTCCATATCTCCTATGGGGGCATTTACTATAAATTTGTCTCCGACCTTCTTTTTGAGAGCAGCTTTTCCGATAGGGGATTCATCAGAGATTTTTCCCTCTTTTACGTTTACCTGATTTGAGGAAACAATAGTAAAAGTCTGGATTTTGTCCGAACCTACACGGCGTATTTTCATTACAGAACTCATACCGATTTCGTCAATGGATATATTTTCATCGGAAACGATTTCAGCATTATCTATAGTATACTGCAGTTCATTAATCTGAGCTTCGAGTATAGCCTGTTCATTTTTAGCTTCATCATATTCAGCATTTTCGGAAAGGTCTCCGAAAGAGCGGGCTTCTTTAAGCTTCTGGGCAACTTCTGCACGTTTAACAGTAACGAGGTATACGAGTTCCTTTTCAAGCTTGTCATAAGCTTCCTGAGACATTTGTTTTTTAACAGCCATAAATAGAATCTCCTTTTAAAAAAAATAATCTGATAATTCAGCATTATTGATATTATAATATATTTCTATAAAAAAGTCAACATTATATTTTCAAAATTCTGTTGCAATAAATATAAAATTGTAGTATAATAGTAATGTTGAAATATCAAAGAATAAACTTATGGAGGCAGGAGATATGTGCGGATATACAGGCTTTACAAATTTTATTGACAACTCCAATGTAATCATAGGCAATATGATGGACAGAATAAAACACAGGGGACCTGATGCTGAGGGAAAATATATTGACGGCGATATAGCACTTGGTCACAGGAGACTGAGTATTATTGATGTAAGCTCACAGGGCGACCAGCCCTTGTACAATGAAGATGGCTCAATGGTGCTTGTATTCAATGGTGAGATATATAACTTCATGGATATAAGAAAGAAGCTTATTGAATCAGGTCACAAGTTCAGAACAAAAACCGATTCAGAAGTGCTTATTCATGGATATGAGGAATACGGAGCAAAGCTTCTGAATATGCTCAGGGGAATGTTTTCGTTTGTTATATGGGATAAGAATAAAAAGGAGCTTTTCGCCGCAAGGGATTTCTTTGGAATCAAGCCCTTTTATTATGCACAGATGGGCAGAACCTTTATGTTTGGTTCAGAGATAAAGAGCTTTCTGGAACACCCTGATTTCAAAAAGGAGCTGAATACATCAGCCCTTGAAAATTATCTGACATTTCAGTATTCCCCGACGAATGAAACATTTTTCAGGAATGTATATAAGCTTCCGCCGGCACATTATCTCATACATAAGGACGGAAAAACTACAATTACAAAATACTGGGACGTCAGCTTCAATGCTGATGAAAATCCCAGCCTTGATGAATGGGTAAACAGAATATCAGATACCTTTCATAATTCTGTCGAGGCACATAAAATTGCCGATGTTGAGGTAGGTTCATTTCTTTCCAGCGGAGTGGATTCAAGCTATGTGGCAGCTGTTGCAGATGTTGACAAGACATTTACAGTAGGCTTCGGAAAGGACGAAAAATATAATGAAATCGGCTGGGCTAAGGAATTTTCAAAGGCTATCGGAAAAGAAAATAACAGCAAGGTAATATCTCCGGAGGAATACTGGGGAAATCTTTCAAGAATACAGTATCATATGGACGAACCGCTTGCAGACCCCTCAGCAGTAGCACTTTATTTTGTATGCAATATCGCTTCTCAGAAGCTGAAGGTAGTGCTTTCGGGAGAAGGTGCAGACGAAATTTTCGGAGGCTACAACGTATACAGCGACCCCGACGGTACAGCATATGATAAGCTTCCCAGAGCAATCAGAAGGGGAATCGGAAATATAGCACAGAAGCTTCCGGCAAAAAGAGGAGTAAACTTCTTTGTAAGAAAAGGAAAGGACGTTGAGGAGAGATTTATCGGTAACGCCTATATGTTCACTCCCGAACAGCGTAAAAAGCTTCTTAAAATCAGGACAAATGCCCCCGACCCTATGGAAATCACAAAGCCCTTTTATGATAATGTAAAGGGCAAAGATGATGTAACAAAAATGCAGTATCTTGATTTGCATCTCTGGATGGCAGGAGATATACTTCTCAAAGCCGATAAAATGAGCATGGCAAATTCCCTTGAACTGCGTGTGCCGTTCCTTGATAAAGAAATAATGTCTCTTGCACAGCAGATACCAAGAAGATACAGAGTATCGCATACAGCATCATCAAACGGGGATACACCATATATAACAAAGTATGCAATGAGGCTTGCCGCAAAGAAAGATACTCCGAGCCAGACAGCAAAAACTGCTGCAAAGAAAAAACTCGGCTTCCCTGTACCTATAAGGGTATGGCTTAAAGAGGATAAATATTATAATATAGTCCGTACTCATTTTGAGAGCGAAAGCTCAGAGAAGTTTTTCAATACTGAAGTACTTATAAAGCTTCTTGATGACCACAGGGACGGAAAGGCTGATAACAGCCGCAAAATATGGACAGTATTTATATTCCTTGTGTGGTATAAAGTATATTTTGAGAACAACGGCAGATATTAAAGTATAAAAAAGCGGGCGACCAATGGTCGCCCCTGCAAAAAATTTTTTCTGTTTATCAAAGGAGCTTGTTTATGGCAAGTGTTGTAACATACAAGTATATCAGGCAGAATCCTGATATAATGGAATATATAAAGCGTGCGGATAAAGCTCTTGAGGCTCAGGGATTTACTGAACATTCCTTTGCACACGTTGAAAAAGTATCACAGACGGCAGGAATGATACTGACGGAACTGGGATATGATGAACGTACAGCAGAGCTTGCGAGAATTGCAGGTATAATGCATGATATCGGAAATGTCATAAACCGTATCGACCATGCTCAGAGCGGAGCTGTTATGGCATTCAGACTGCTTGATAATCTCAGTATGCCGGCAGACGAAATATGCTCCATAATATCTGCAATAGGAAATCACGACGAGGGAACAGGTCAGCCTTTGGACCCTGTTTCCGCATCACTTATAATAGCGGATAAAACTGATGTACGCAGAAGCCGTGTAAGAAATTCCGATTTGCTTACTTTTGATATTCACGACCGTGTGAATTATGCTGTTGAAATGTCAAAGCTGGGCTTCAATGATGATAAAAGCTCAATAATTCTGGAACTGAAGATAGATACAAAAATATCATCTGTTCTGGAATACTTTGAAATCTTTCTTCAGAGAATGCTTTTATGCAAAAAAGCCTCAACTTTTCTGGGCGTTAAATTTGAAATGATTGTAAACGGTACTAATGTACTGTAATTATAAAATTCCGGAGGTTAAAATTTATGTATTCTGAATATCAGCACCTTATCGATTTGAGTGACTATCCTGTTGAATGGTGGAACGGCATTGCTGACCTTGCAGTCGATATAAGAAGCAATCCCGAAAAATATGCTCACGAATGTGACGGAAAAATTATGGCGACTCTTTTCTATGAACCGTCAACAAGAACTCAGATGTCCTTTCAGACTGCAATGCTCCGTCTCGGGGGAAAGATAATAGGCTTTGACAATCCTGCAACTTCTTCGGTATCAAAGGGAGAGACTCTTAAAGATACAACGAAAATAGTAAGCAGTTACTCAGATGTGCTTGTAATACGTCACCCTGTTGCAGGTGCAGCGAAAGCAGCGGCATTGACAGCAGGCTGTCCGGTAATAAATGCAGGAGACGGAGGACATCTCCACCCTACCCAGACTCTCACAGACCTTGTAACCCTTAAAGTAGAAAAGGGAAGACTTGATAACCTTACAATAGGTATGTGCGGTGATTTAATCTATGGAAGAACAGTACATTCACTTTGCAAGGCTATGAGCTGTTTCAAGGGAAACAAGTTTATATTCATCTCAACCCCACAGCTTCAGATGCCTTCGTATATAAAGGATATTATAATCGCCAACGGCTGTACATTTAAAGAGGTATCATCTCTTGATGAGGTTATAGGAAGCCTTGATGTATTGTATATGACACGTATCCAGAAGGAAAGATTCTCAAGTGAGGCTGAATATTTTGCACAGAAGGATACATATATACTTGATACAAAGAAAATGACTCATGCAAAACATGATTTGGCTGTACTTCACCCACTCCCGAGAGTTGATGAAATTACAAACGAAGTAGACAATGACCCCCGTGCATTGTATTTCAAGCAGGCAAGAAACGGCGTATTTGCAAGAATGGCTCTCATAATGACAATAATCAAGAATCAGAATCCTTCTGAACTTCTCAAAGGAAAAGTATATTCCGGAATATGCTGTTCAAATCCGAGATGTATCACGCAGTCGGAAACATATCTCCCAAAGAGTTTCCGCAGTAATAACGATACTTTGCTTGAATGTGAATACTGTGACGAACGCAAGCTTATATAAAAAAATAAAAGGGCGAACATTGTTCGCCCGATTTTGTTTTAAATTGCATAAAGATTAGTTTCCCATGCCGGAATATAAAGCTGATGCCTGATATATAAACTGTAATTCGGATTAAGGCTTTTTATAAGCAGAGGAAGTTTAAAAATATCTTCATTTCTGTGATAGAGAGATACCATAAGCTTAGGAGCATGGTGTGCAATAGTCTGACATGCACCCCATATAGCCTCACGTTCCGAGCCTTCAACGTCCATTTTAATAAGAGTAGCCGTCTGACCTCCGAGAATACTGTCAACGGAGCGAGCCTCTATGAGTGAACCGTTAGCGGATACTGATGACTGTCTGCCGGCTTTTGTAGCAAAGGGAAGTTCCGTATCCTTGCACCATACGGCACAGTTATATGCGAAAATATGCTTAAGACCGTTAATGTTCTTGCAGAGTTTTTTAAAATTCTTTTTATCAGGTTCAAGAGCATAAATTCCGAGGTATCTGCCACGGGTATAATCAAGAAATTCCTCAATAGTATCACCGTTGTATGCTCCCAAATCAACATAAAGTTCATTCAGACCGGGTTTGACAATTTTTCTGTATATTTCGGATTTCGGAGTAGTTACTGCTGAAAGGTATTCAATTTTTCCGCTTATTTTGAAATTAATAATATTTGCGTAAACCTTTCTTGAAAAGTCATCGGCAAGCATATCATATACTTTCTGAATCTCCTCAGCATTTTCACAGCAGTATTCATAAGTGAAAAGCCCTCCGCCCGCAACAGGAACATCGGGAACATAAAGAGCATGCCTTGATGCGATTTCATGAATTTTGTCAACAAGTGACTGATAACCCGCTGCGAAAGCAAGAACTACTACAAAATCGCTCACATAGCTTTCTATTTCTGATAAGCTATGCACACGGA
>JAQXFT010000062.1 GCA_029005335.1 Oscillospiraceae bacterium | reverse complement strand
TATCTATGCCAAAGCCGAAAAACTGGGTATAGAAAAGAAAGTGATTTTTACGAAATATATACCGTCAGAGGATATAAACGCTCTTATTTGCGGAGCTGTTGCATTTGTTTTTCCGTCAATATATGAGGGATTCGGAATGCCACCTCTTGAGGCTATGGCGTGCGGAGTACCTGTTCTTACATCGGGAGAAGCGTCCCTGCCGGAGGTTACCGGAAACAGTGCAGTTATAGTTGATGCATATTCAGTAAAAAGCATTGCGGAAGGTCTTAATAAAATTTACACTGATAAAAATCTGCGTGAGAGATTAAGCCTTGAAGGTATTGAACGTGCGGAAAAATTTACATGGGAAAAATCAGCCGGAATATTATATGAAGTTTACAGGGAACTGCTATGAACGGAAAATTAAGAATACTTGAAATTAATAAGGCATATTATCCCCATGTGGGCGGAATCGAAAGCCTTGTGAAACAGTATGCGGAGAAATTCAGTAAAAAATCGGATTTGCGGGTGCTTGTATGCCGTGACGGTCGGGGAAGAACCATACATGAGAAGATTAACGGAGCAAAGATAATACGTTCCGGAAGCCTTGGAACATATTTTTCATGTCCCGTTTCATTTTCGTTTATAAGGAAATTCCGGAAGCTTTCCGAAAAATCCGATATAGTTCACATAAATACTCCGTTTCCGCTTGCAGATGTTGCAGTACTGTTATCGGGATACAAGGGAAGAATAGTAATAAGCTGGCACAGCGATATTGTAAAGCAGAAAAAGCTTCTGATTTTGTATAAGCCCATAATGATGAAGCTTTTAAAGCGTGCCGATTTGATTCTTACGGCAACGCAGGGACATATAGACAGCTCACCATATATATCACAATTCCGTGAAAAATGCAAAGTAATTCCGTATGGGATAAATAAAGCGGATTATCTTAATATAGAACGGAAGCCGGTACTTACGGAAAAGCTTATTGACAAATCATCAGTGAAGGTATTTTTTACAGGCAGGCTTGTATATTACAAGGGAGTGGATATTCTTCTGAAAGCCTTCCGGAATGTGCGGAACTGTGAGCTTTTTATAGCCGGAACAGGTGTTCTTGAAGATGAGCTGAAATCATATGCAGAGCGTCATAATATGCAGAATGTGCATTTTATGGGATTTTTATCTGATGAGGATTTGAAGTGTGCATTTGCGGACTGTGATATATTTGTATTGCCTTCAGTAGCGAACAGTGAGGCATTCGGAATAGTACAGCTTGAAGCAATGGTATATTCAAAGCCTGTTATAAATACATCTCTGCCGACGGGAGTACCGCACGTAAGTGTTGACGGAGTGAGCGGAATAACTGTAGAGCCGTCAAAGCCGATACAGCTTGCAAATGCAATAAATATGCTTGCAGAGGATAAAAATCTGCGTGAAGCATATGGAAGAAATGCTTTCAGGCGAGTGTGTGATATTTTTGATGCAGAAAAAGTTCTTGATGAGGTTTTTGAAGCTTTAACGGGAGGGAATATATGAAAAAAGTTTTAATAATAGGTGGAGCAGGATTTGTAGGAGGTTATCTTTCAGAGATACTTATTGAAAACGGCTTTGAAGTACATTCCACGTGTCTGCCTTATGAAAAAATAAAAAATCCGGAATGTAAGGCACATAATCTTGATATACTTGATAAAAATCAGATTTCAGCGGTTCTTGATGAAGTAAAGCCTGATGTTATATATCATCTTGCGGCACAGAGTTCAGTTGCATTGTCATGGAAAAATCCGCAGCTGACGGTTGATATAAATATAAAGGGTACATTGAATGTTCTTGACTCTCTGAGGGATTCGGGACTTGATTCAAGAATAATTCTGATAGGTTCGGGGGAGGAATATGGATATATAAAGCATTGCCCCGTATCGGAGGAGGAAACTCTCCGCCCCGGAAATATATATGCTGCAACAAAAGCCTGTCAGTCAATGATTGGAAATATCTATGCAAGAGCATATAAAATGGATATAGTAATGGTGCGTGCATTCAATCATATAGGTGCAGGACAGTTACCGCAGTTTGTAGTATCTGATTTCTGCAAGCAGGTTGCGGAAATTGAAAAGGGTCTTAAAGCTCCGGAAATGCGTGTCGGGAATCTTGATGCAAGGCGTGATTTCACTGATGTGCGTGATGTAGTCAGAGCATATATGCTTTTAGGTGAAAAGGGAAAATCAGGAGAGCTTTATAACGTCGGAAGCGGTAAAGCAATGGTAATCCGGAAAATACTTGATATTATTATTTCTCAGTCCACAGAGGATATAAAAATTACCGTTGACCCTGAAAGATTGAGACCCTCTGATATACCAGTCATAGAGGCTGATATTTCCAGAATAACAGCAGATACCGGCTGGAAGCCAGAAATTCCGATTGAGGAAACTATTAAAAATACTCTTGATTACTGGAGGCGATGAAAAAAATGGATTCTATCAGGAAAAAATGCAGTACTTATGATTCTGAAAATGGCGGAAACTTTTTCAGGACACCGGCAGATTTGAAACAATTCGGAGAAAATCAGAATGAATATAATTCAATGCTTGCAGAAAAGATTGAGGAGCTTGAAAAGCGTGTAAGCACTCTTGAATCGGAACAGAAACAGAATAAGGAGCTTTTCAAGAGACTTGCGAATGAGCTTGTATCATTAAAGTCAGATACAGACCGCCTGAAGCTTACTTCAAAGCTTAATACAAACACAATAGACCGTCTTGTAAAGGCAATAGATATTGCCGGGGAGGGCGGATTATCAGAAACAGAGGACAACTGAAAAAGTTGTCCGTTTTTTATTTTATGCTTTTTTAAAAAATAACTATTGACAAAACAAGAAATGTATGATATGATATAAGTGTAATAGTAATTATAGTACACTATTGTGCGAGAGGAGGATTATTATGTTCACGATTGACCTTACAAGCCGAACCCCGATATATGAACAGATTTATTTCAAGATAATAGAGCTTGTCATAAAGGGGAGCTTAAAGGAAAATGACCAGATACCAAGTGTCAGAAGCCTTGCAAAGGATACGGGAGTAAATCCTAATACAGTATCAAAGGCATATCAGGAGCTTGAGCGTAATGGTATAATCTATTCGCTGACCGGACGGGGGAGCTTTATAGCTAAGATAGATAACAATCTCATAAAAGAATTTATTCTGTCGGATTTTGATACCTCTGCCCGTAAAGCTATGACAAACGGAGCGAATACTGATGAACTCAAAGAGCGTATTGACAAGATATATGATGATATAAAGGGGGAAAAGAATAATGATTGAATTTAAAAACGTTACAAAGAAATTTGATGACTTCACAGCACTTGATGATGTAAGCTTTAAAATCGAAAAGGGAACGGCATATGGACTTCTCGGCTCAAACGGTGCAGGAAAATCCACAATACTCAGACTTCTTTCGGGAATATATATTCAGGACAGCGGAGAAGTTACAATTGACGGTGAAAAGGTATATGACAACGTAAATATAAAAAAGCAGGTATTTTTCATAAATGATGAAACTATACAGTTCAGCAGTTTTACGCTGAAAAGCCTTAAAGATTACTATAAAGGCTTTTATCCGAATTTTTCAGAGGAAGTATTTGAGGATTTACGCAAAAAAATAAATCTTCCTCTTGAAAAGAAAACAGGGGATTTCTCAAAAGGTATGAAAAGGCAGGCAATAGTTATAATCGGTCTTGCATGCCGTACGGAATACCTGCTTATGGACGAAGCCTTTGACGGTCTTGACCCTACAATGCGAATTATCATAAAGCAGATGCTTATTGATGCAATGCTTGACCGTCAGCTTACTACTATAATATCATCACACAATCTTAAAGAAATCAACGAAGTATGCGACACAGCCTGTCTCATACATCAGGGAAAGCTTGTATTTTCAAGGGATTTGGACAGTCTCAAGGGAAATATTCACAAGGTACAGCTTGTATTTCCTCCCGATTCAAACGGAATGGCAAGAGTATACACAAAGCAACAGCTTGAAGAATCGGGACTTGAAATTCTTCATTATGAACAGCGTCAGAGCGTATGCTATGTAATCGCAAAAGGGGATACTGATACTATAAAGACGGCATTTGCATCTAAAACCCCGATAGTAATGGATATAATACCGCTTACCCTTGAAGAAATCTTTATTTATGAACTGGAGGTGCTTGGCTATGACAGCAGTGAAATCAATAAGTAAGCCGAAGCTTTTCAAGAATCCTTTTATCATGGCAAGAATCAAGACAAATATAACTACAAACCGCAAGCTTGCAACAGTAATATGCATACTTCATGCAATAGGCTTTCCGCTTATAATGGCACTTGGAGTATATACAGAATACTACTACGAAAAATACAAGGATAACGATTATCACACACATTATCCCAATACTGACATACTTATAGTTGCCGGATTTATAGCCGGAATACTGGCACTTCTTGCCGGATTTGTAGTAGCAATGAATATTTTCAGGTATCAGTACAAGAAATCATGCGTTGATATGAACCTTTCACTTCCTTTAAGTTCAACACAGAGATTTTTCACGGATTATCTCACAGGACTTGGAATATATCTCATTCCCGCCCTTGTTGCGTGGGTTATAGGCGACTTAATCGGACTTATCGGAATCGGACTTCATCTTGAAGATATGAAGGATTCTTTAAGCATAATAAATCACTGCGGAATATGTGTTGTATTTGCAATGATTTTATTCTATACTCTTACGGTATTCTGCATAACGTGTTGCGGAAGTATATTTGAAGCGATAGCGTCATCAGTGCTTATAAACGGAATTATACCGTTATTCCTGCTTGTATTCGGATTCTGTGTCTGCAATTCAAATCCGTACGGAGTAATGGACGATGTAATAATGCTTGAACAGATTTATTTTACAAGTCCTTTCGGTTGTTTAATGGTTGCATTTCAGATTTCGGATAACGTAACAACTAATGTGCCGTATTTCTGGAGCTGGCTTATATCCATAATAATTTATATAGCTCTGATTGTTGCACTGACATATTTTCTCTATAAAAAGAGAAAGGCGGAAAGCGTATCAAAGCCATATGTATACAGAATGCTTTACTATGCAATGACATCAGCAATGCTTTTTATAATCATATACGCAATATCACTTTCGGGCGATGATTTTATCGGAGCAATATTTGTCGGAGCAATAATATATTTCCTCTTTGAAGTAATTACAAAAAGAGGATTCAAGAAATTTCACTATTCTGTATTCAGATTTATAGGAACAGTAGTTTCGATATTTATCATAGTTGCTGTAAGTGATATATCAAACGGCTTCGGAATATATAAGTATGTACCAAATCCGGCAGGTGTTTCACAGGTATCTATGAGAGAATACGGAAGTATGACAAAAAGCTTTAATGAAATAGTTGATTACGGTAGTAATATGTATTCTGACCGCAATATAATAAGAACTGTTACAGAAATTCAGAAATCGTATATCGACCAGTATGAACACCCCGAAAAATATGAAGATTATGATATAATTAATATATCTGAAAGCAATGACCATAATACAGTAAACTTTAATAATGATATAGAACTTGAGATAAGATATTATATGAAGAACGGCAATATCGTTTCAAGGCGATATGATATTCTTTATGAGGATTTTTATAAAATCACGTCAGCAATATATACATCAGATGAATTTGCAGAATATGCAGAAGATATAATAAGAGAATACTATTCACGTTACAATTATGATTATCCATTAAGAAGCATTGCTTTTTCCGAGTCTAAAACAGAAACACAATATGATATACAGATGAATAAAAATTCCCTTGAAAAACTTATAACAGCATATCAGACAGACCTTAAAAATATGACTGCTGAGGATTACTGTTCAAAGCAGATTATAGGCTATATAGGAAACGGACTTGAAATCAGGGAAAGCTTTGAGAATACAATAGCATTTATCAAGAAAAACAGACCGGATTTCAATACAGACGGCGATAATTTCAAGTTAAGCAGTTTTGAAAATGCTACGGTCTGTGTTTATCAGAATGTTATTCCGGTTGATAATATTATCAATTATAATAACAGTTCGGAATACCGGAGAATTTCTGAAAGATATATTCTTATGTCAGACAGGTATACGGGAGCAGGAAAAAAACCATTTTCAATAGGCACGAATACTGTTGACGCAGACCTTGAAAAGCTTATAAATGTATCAAAAAACGTATACGACAGTACGGAAACCGGCGGTATGATAATTATTAATAACTATGCTTACTATATTCCAAAGGAATATAAAGAGCTTGCCGACAAGGTATATAAAAAGCTTTTCGGAAATACCGTATATTATTATGATGAGGACGGCGACGAGTATTATATTAACGAATACGGAGAAAATGTATATACGGGATACAGCAAAGAAAAATATATCGGAGAGACTTCTTCAAAATCATATTATGATTAAATAAATCAGACAAAAGAAAGCGATATAAAAAAGACGGCGGATAGAAATATAAATCCGCCGTCTGATTTTTTTATTCCTTGTTTGATTTGATTTCCTCAATCAGTTCTCTGAAAGTCTTTCTTGTATTGATTTTCAGTTTAGGAAAGGCATTTTCGATACGTTTATTTATAATGCCTTTGGATTCGGTAATATTTTTATATTTTTCCTTAAGCTCCTCAAGACGCTTACGCTTTTCGGAAATTTTTTCCTTATATTCTTCATTCTTTTCCATAATGGTATTGACTTTGTCATAAATTTTCTCACCGGTAAAATCCGATATATTACGCATTTCATCAGATATTGACTGTATAAGCCTGATATTTTTCTTTATTTTCATAATGGCAAGAACAGTTATAATAATATCGCTTAAAATACCGGCAGAAAATACTGAAATAATAATTATTCCGATTAATCTGGGAACGAAATCCACGAATTTAATTATAAGCGGGTGAATGACTCTTACAACGATTATGCAGGCAAGTCCCCACATAAGCGAAAATTTAAGGCATATGTAACCTTTTATATTAAAATGTTCATCGGAATAATCCCACCATTTTTCATTGAAAATTTTTTCAAGAATAAATCCTGTAATAAATTCAAGAGTTGTGGTAAGCATTACCGAGCCGAAAAACAAAACCGGCAGATTATCTTTAACGGGATAGATACACAGTACAACAGTAACAACTCCAAAGCCGTAAATCGGACAGTAAGGGCCATTCAGAAAACCTCTGTTTACAAATTTACCAGAATTGACACCGGCATATATAACCTCTGTACACCAGCCGAGAAAAGAATATATAAAGAAAAAGAATATAAGCTGATATGCACTGAATATCACACAGCACCTCCTTAATAAAAAAGGCGGAAATAAATCCGCCCTGTATATCAGTTAAAAATTTCCTTTATTTTATCAAAGAATGACTTGCGTTTAGTGTAATTGGTATCAGAGAGTGATTCCTCGAAATCCTTGATAATATCCTTCTGCTTTTTGGAAAGATTTTTCGGAACTTCGATAGTAATCTTTACATACTGATGACCTCTGTCCGAACTTCTTAACTTCTTTACACCCTTGTTTTTAAGTCTGAATACAGTTCCGGGCTGAGTACCTTCACCGATATTGTATTTAACATTTCCGTCAATAGTAGGAACAGTAATTTCCGCACCGAGAACAGCCTGAGCATAGGTAACGGGGATTTCGCAGTGAATATCATATCCGTCACGGGTAAACAGAGGATGAGCCTTTACGGAAACAGTAATATTGAGGTTACCGTCCGGACCGCCGTTTATACCGCAGTCGCCCTGACCTGAAAGTCTTATAGTCTGACCGTCCGCAATACCGGCGGGAATGTCAACAGTAACAGTTTTTACGACACGTTTCCTTCCGACACCGTGACAAGCATCGCAAGGATTCTTGATAATTTTACCTTTACCACCGCAGTGGGGGCAGGGCTTAGCGGAAGAAATAGCACCGAAAGCAGTTCTCTGAGTAACCTTTATTGAACCACGTCCCTGACAGTCGGGGCATATTTCAGCAGAAGTACCCGAGTGAGTACCAGTACCGTGACACACATCACAGGTTGTCATTCTGTTTATTTTTATATCCTTTTTGACACCGTTGCAGGATTCCATAAAGGTAAGTATAACAGATTCATTAATATCAGAGCCACGTCTCGGAGCGTTGGCAGAAGAACGTGAGGAGGAGCTTCCGCTGAAACCGCCTCCGCCACCGAATCCAAAGCCACCGAATATGCTGTCAAGAATATCACTCATATCAGTGAATCCGCCCATACCACCCATACCGCCTCCGCCACCGAATGACGGGTCAACGCCGGCATGACCGAACTGGTCATATTTTGCACGTTTGTCAGGGTCAGAAAGGACTTCATAAGCCTCATTAGCCTCTTTAAATTTTTCTTCACATGAAGGGTCATCAGGGTGCAAATCGGGGTGAAATTCTCTTGCTTTCTTTTTGAAAGCCTTTTTTATTTCATCTTCGGAAGCACCTTTCTGAATCCCCAGCACTTCATAATAATCTCTCTTATCAGCCATAGAAAAGCTCCTTTACAGCCGGCAGTTATGCAAAAGTGCCGGATTTTTTTCTGAT
>JAQXFT010000061.1 GCA_029005335.1 Oscillospiraceae bacterium | reverse complement strand
TGATGAAGATACACAGCTCAGAAAGGAACTCCGTGAAGCAGGCGTTAAGTATTTCGTAGAAAAGAATACTATGCTCAAGCGTGCTTTCGATAATATCGGTATGGAGGGCTTTGATGAAGTTCTCAACGGTACTACTGCTATAGCTGTTTCCGCTGACGACCAGACCGCTCCTGCAAGAATCCTCGGAAAATTTGCTGAAAAGGACGAAAATAAATTCAACCTTAAAGCAGGTTTCGTTGAGGGCGTCGTTTATGATGCTGCAGGCGTTCAGAGACTTTCAAAGATTCCGTCAAAAGATGTACTTCTTGCACAGCTCGTCGGCTCACTTCAGGGTCCTATCCAGAAGCTCGCAGCTACTCTTCAGGCTCTTGCAGACAAGAAGAACGAAGACGAAGCAGCTTAATTTTATTTGTCTGCTTCCCGTGTACTATTATTAATATTAAAATTTAAAGGAGATTATTATCATGGCTTCAGAAAAAATTACAAAGTTTATTGAAGACATCAAGGCTCTTTCAGTTCTTGAACTCGCAGAGCTTGTTGATGCAATTCAGGAAGAATTCGGCGTAACAGCTGCCGTTGCTGCTGCTCCTGTTGGTGGTGCTGCTCCTGCAGAAGTTGAAAAGACAGAATTTGACGTTGTTCTCGCTTCATTCGGCGATGCTAAGATGGCTGTTATCAAGGCTGTTAAGGAAGCTCTCGGACTCGGACTCAAGGAAGCTAAGGCTGAAGTTGAGGCTGCTCCTAAGGCTCTCAAGACAGGCGTTTCTAAGGCAGAAGCTGAAGAACTCAAGACAAAGCTCGAGGCTGCTGGTGCTACTATCGAACTCAAGTAATTTTACTTATTAAGAGTTTATTTAAAGTATGTTCATGGACTGTGCTGTATTTATATGCAGTACAGTCTTTTTTTCTCCTGATGATTTTTTGTGTTTCAAAAAAATATAATCTGTCAGTATTAACAGATTATTTATCATTGAAAAAATTTTTTTGATGATATATAATAAAGACAGTGATTAAGAGAAATGGAAAATACAAGACTAAATTATTAAATTAAGTAAGGAGTAATTTGCTATGGAAAACAAAAACCTTAAAAGAAAAATTGCTTCACTGACAACTGCAGCTCTTATGCTTGCAAGCTTCGGTGTCGCAACTGTAAACACTACCGGAAATATGTATCTTAACAACAAGATGATGACTGCCTTTGCTGCCGGAAGCGTTGCTATTACTGAAAGTGCCGGCTATGCTGAGGGTGCTTATGCTTGCTGGAGTCCCGTTGACGGTGCAACCGGATATAACGTTTACTGCGACGGTACTCAGATTGATTCAATGCTTATCAGACAGTATTCAGGCTATTTCAGAGCCGATGCAGTAGGTCTGAAAGCCGGAAATCATACACTTAAAATCGTTCCTGTTATAAACGGCAAGGAAGATTCTTCAAAGGGTGCTGAAAAATCTGTTACTTCCGAAGCTCATGACCGTTCAGGATTTGCTTTTGTAAACGGTACTTCCTCAGGTGCTTACAATGAAGACGGTACTCTCAAGAGCAATGCTCTTGTAGTTTATGTTACAAACGATAACAAGGATACTGTTACTGCAAAGCTCAATGTTGAAGGCAAGGGCGAGGTTGATTGCGTTGGTCTCCAGAATATTGTTCTTGGCTACAAAAAAGGCAAGGAAACAAGACCTATGGCTATCAGAATTATCGGAAATATCACTGACCCCGCTGTTCTTACAAAGGGTGACTTCTATCTTGATACTGTAACAGCAGGTATGACTGTTGAGGGTATCGGAAACGATGCTACTCTTAACGGATTCGGCCTTGTTATGAAAAACTGTTCAAACGTTGAAATAAGAAATCTCGGCTTTATGAACTGCGACAGCTCCGAGGGTGACAACTGCGGACTCCAGCAGAAAAATAACCACATATGGGTACATAACTGCGATTTCTTCTATGGTGACGCAGGCTCTGATGCCGACCAGGTTAAGGGCGATGGTGCTTTGGATACAAAAACATCATCTTATATCACTCACTCATACAATCACTTCTGGGATAACGGAAAATGCAATCTTCAGGGTATGAAATCCGAAACAACAGAAAATTATATCACATATCACCACAACTGGTATGACCACTCCGATTCACGTCACCCACGTATCAGAACATGTACTGTTCATATCTACAACAACTACTACGACGGAAATGCTAAATACGGTGCAGGCGTAACAATGGGTGCTTCAGCATTCGTTGAAAACAACTACTTCAGAAACTGTAAATATCCTATGCTTGCTTCTATGCAGGGTTCTGATATCGCAGGCGAAAATACAGGCACATTCTCCGGTGAGGACGGCGGTATAATCAAGGCATACGGAAACTATATGGAAGGTCAGAAAGGCTTTATCTCATATCAGGAAGACAATACTGAATTTGATGCTTATGTAGCTTCTTCAAGAGATGAACAGGTTCCTTCTTCTGTAAAGACAAAACAGGGCGGTACAACATACAACAACTTTGATA
>JAQXFT010000060.1 GCA_029005335.1 Oscillospiraceae bacterium | reverse complement strand
GGTGAACCGATAGGACCCATTGAATAGGGGATAACATACATAGTTCTGCCCTTCATAACACCGTCATACATAGGTGTAAGCATAGCATACATTTCCTGAGGGTCTTTCCAGTTATTAGTCGGGCCTGCATCTTCTTTTCTTCTTGTGCAGATGAATGTTCTGTCCTCAACACGGGCAACGTCGTTAGGCTTAGTTCTGTGGTAGAGACAGCCGGGGAGCTTTTCCTGATTAAGTTCAATCATTTCGCCGGTAGAAACAGCTTCTTTTCTGAGAGCGTCAAGCTGTTCTTCAGAGCCGTCAATCCATACAACCTTATCAGGTTTAGTAAGAGCTTCCATTTCTGAAACCCACTTTAAAACATTAGGATTTTTTGTCAGTGACATTTTCAAAGTACCTCCTGTATTTTATACCTGAAAACATTCAGGCTTGAGAAAGGTCTGACTTTCTCTTAAGGTATATTATATCTTTTTTTTCTGTTTATGTCAATACCAAAAAAAGAAATACTTTGTAAATTTTATCTGACATTGAGAAAAGAGTTATTATATTAAATGATGTACAGAGGCGGAAAGGATATTCCATGTCTGATTGTTTACAGTTCCGGTCTGGGAGAGATTTGAAAGGTTCTGTAAGAAGCTTACAGCGTTTGCAGTTGAGTTGTCATAGATTCCGTTTATGACGATATCGGGGAAGTTATCATATTTCAGACCTATTTCGTGTAGAATCACCTGAATTACATATACGATAATTCCGGAATCGCCTTTTCTTACCAGATAGCTTTTGGACGGAAATATATCAAGCGGAATTGGTTCGGAATCGATAAAGCCCCTGTATACGGAAACTATTTTGTTCCATGTTTCATGCGTAGCAGTACCTGTTTCGGGTATTTTGTATTCTCTTTGAAAGGCTCTTACGGCTGTAGAAGTTTCCTTTCCGAAATATCCGTCAGGGATTATAAGGGGGATTTTATCGTTATAGTAGGAAATTCCCTGAAGATACTGCTGAAGCTCTCTGACGTGTTTTTTTTTCTGTTGTGGAGTATATGGCATAAATAAAGACCTCCTTATCAGGTTTCAGAAGAAATTGTATATCCGGGGGATTGATACGGTCTTTTGTCAGTTCCGAAACGCAAATCGGAATACAGACCGGCAATATCATTCCATACAGCACCGCCTACAACACCGGTCTGCGGAAGTCCGAAGCGTTTCTGAAATGCAAGCACTGACTGACGTGTAAGAGGTCCGAAATATCCTGTATTGTTTACAGCAGGAATTTCCGGATATGTCTGATTTATATAAGTAAGGTATTCCTGAAGAATCCTCACATAGTCACCTGATGAACCCTCCTTGAAAACAGTTCCGGGATAGAGTGCAACATTTGATTCAATATCAAAGGGAACGGATTTGGCAATGCCGGCATATGCTCTGTATAAATCATTCCATGTCTGACGGTCAACGACACCGGTCTGCGGAAGTCCGAAGACCTGCTGGAAGGATTTTACGGATTTTTCTGTCTCTTCTCCGAAATATCCGGTAATTTCAACCGGCAGAACTGCATCATAATATGCCCCTACTACTGAAAGATAATACTGAATTTCTCTGACCTGAAATCCCTGTGAGCCTATTTTCTGTTCGTTTGCAAACTGCTTTTCAGTTTCTTCAAAGGAAAGTCCCTCTGAGCTGAGTTCTGCAAGACGTTTTACACTTGTGTATATATAGGCTATTTTATACCATGTTGATTCGTTTACAGTTCCTGTAGGCTGGAGGTCAAAAATTTCCTGAAATTTCTGTACAGACTCTCTTGTATCAGCTCCGAATATTCCGTCCGTCTGAGCAATTTTTGGTATTGCGGGATAGTTCCTTGAGATTCTGTTGAGCTGTACCTGAATATTTTTTACTTCATTTCCAGCCATTCCTTCACTGAGTTCAATATCTGGATATGAGGGTGTACGGGTTCTCACGGGAGCATTTCTGACAATTTCAATATCATCTCCGTAATAGTATTTGAGTATTTCATAGGGTGTATATCCCTGTTCTGCAAGCGATACTGTACCCCACTGCGAAAGACCTTCACACGTTACAGTAGTTCCGTTGCAGAATGCAGTAAAAAGAGGTTCAACAGTTCCCTGTCTTCTCACATAGTCGGAGAATATCTCATCAGCTATATTGCTTATTGAATCGAATATCTCACGGCCGTTAATAAATTTCTGGTCATATTGGGTTGATGAGGTTATATCAAAATCATATCCTCTGGAACGATACCATTCAGTATATATTCTGTTTAATGCGAAGCTTGTTATGACATAGATATTTGCTCTTATGGAAGATTCCGGCCATGTCGGATATATTTCGCTTGATGCAACATTTTTGATATAAGTCATGAAGTCTACAGTAACATTCTGAGCGTCCGAATTCGGAGACCCTAAATGTACGGTTATTGTTTCGGGAATAAATGGTTCTCCTGTCAGCATTGAAATTTCTCCTTATTATTATTTACTGAAGCTCCGGCTCCTGATTATAGTAATTTATGGTTTCATCATCTTCGGTCATATATAAAGGCAGGGGAACCATGTTAAACTGCTGTATTGAGGTTATTCCGGCAAATACCGGAACATCTATGCTTCTTTCCCTGAAAAATCCGTCTGCATATACGCTTATATCATATACAGAATAAGGCTTTATGAGATTTGCGGAGTCAAGTGAAAGATTTACGGAGGGTGCAGGCAGAGCTATTTTTTTAATCTGACCGCTTTCGTCAGTAATTCCGGTAGCCTTGAAAATAAGATTTCCGTCAGCCATTGACGTTACTATGACTGATGCTCCCTCTACGGGAGAGGAATTTTCACCGGTTCTTACATTTACCGAAATCCAGCCTATGCTGTCATAATTATTGCGTTTGTTGTATTCATTGTCATTGAATTTTGTATGCGGATTCCGCATAATTTCATCAAGTACAGGGTCGGGATAGCGTTCGTCAATGCCTGATTTCTGTGGTTCGGGTTCAGTCTGTAAGGGTTCGGGATTTTTTTCAGGGGGAATTTCCTGATTTGCTTCTCTGGCTTCGTGAAAGCTTTCCGGAATAATTTTTTCTTCCTCCTCAGGAGCAGGATTATTATTTTTTTCCGGAGGTGCTTCTGAAGCCTTTACAGGAACAGTATCATTTTTGCTTGTGCTTTTACCGTAAAGCCTCATCATTTCCTGACGGTATCTTTCCATTGCATTTTTATCCAATCAAATCACCCTTTCTTAATTCTGGAGAGTTTCTATAAATTTATATGATTCAAATCCCGAAAAAATACTTGACACATACCGGAGAATATGTTATAATTTTTTGTAAATTCAATATGAGGAGATTTTTCTGACATGAATATTCCAAAGCCAGATATGTTTAAGGAAGCTGAATCCGCAAGGGTAAAAAATATTTTTTTACAGATAATTATATTTTATGCTGTATTTTTAGTTATATCGATTGCTGAATCAATAGTACCGTCAGCAATGATGATTCCTGAGCTTATGGATTATATAATGAGTGATGAGTTTACAGGAGTAAATCAGAAGTATATGAATTTCGTAATGGAGGTTCAGGCGAGACCTTCAAATATGCTTGCAACACTCTTTTCAACTGTATTCGGAACAGTTCTTTCAATAATATACTGCAGATTCATTGAAAAAAGGTCGCTTGGTTCAATGGGTATGCGTAAGAAAAAGGCAGTTTCAAGCTATCTTGCCGGTATGCTTGTGGGATTTTTGATGTTTTCCGGAGTGGTTCTTCTGAATGTCATTTCCGGAGCTGTGAGAATTGAGGGAATTAATCCGGATTTGAATATCGGATTGTTTCTGATTTATCTTTGTGCATGGCTTGTACAGGGAATGAGTGAAGAATTTATATTCAGGGGATTTCTTATGAACAGTATCGGCGGTAAGCATAATATTATATCTGCCGTATTGATAAGTGCCGGAGCATTTTCACTTGCACATATTCTTAATCCGGGGGCAACTCCTCTTGCACTTTTCAATATATTTTTATTCGGAGTGTTTATGTCTGTTTATATGATATGCTTTGACAATATATGGGGGGTATCGGCTATACATTCTTTATGGAATTTTTCTCAGGGAAATCTTTTTGGAATCAGTGTCAGCGGTACAGGTTCAGATGAAACATTTTTTATTACAAGCTCACCCGAAAGCAAAGCTATTTTAAACGGCGGAGCTTTCGGAGCGGAGGGCGGAATTTCTTCAACAGTTATATTATTCATTGCATTTATAATATTGTTTTTATATATGTTTAAAGCAAAAAAAAATGACCGGAAGTAATCCGGCCATTTTTTTTCAGGATACTTGTAAGATATAGCTTAAAGTCATGAATATATAGTATATTACAAGTATTATTAACGGTACTGACTGAAATGCAAGTGCAATACTTCTTCTTGACTGCTGGGGAGTATCATGAGGAAGCTTGTTTGTAAGCTTGAATGCAATAAGTGCAAACAATCCGAGCATTACTGCCATATAATAAAATGAGTTTGCGGTAACTATTCCGATATCAGAGGTTATATTGCCAAGAGGACTCATCATATAGCCTAACGAATTGTTGAATGAGTGTACCATAATTGCAGGTATTATTGAATTGTGCTTTATAGTGATGTGTGCAAGGAATATTCCCATTATAAATCCAAGTATAATCTGAGGAACAGTAGTATGCATAAATGCGAAAAGCATTGCACTTATAAATATACCGCATCTCTGACTTGCTCTGGAAAAGTTTTTCAGTACCATTCCCCTGTAAAAAAGCTCCTCTGTTATCGGTGCAACTATTATTGCATATACAAAATCTGAAATTCTGGAGGGGGTGCTTTGATAGTTCGTATAGTCGTTGATGTTATACATATTAAGTCCGCATTGGTTCATAACTGATTCAGTAAATGAAATGATTACCGTTGAAAAGTGGTTTATGAAAAATGCTATAAAGAGATAAGCAACTGCCTTCAGGAGAGTGAAATCGCAGGTATTTACAAGCGATGAGGGCGGTATATCGGTCATTTTCAGTCCCAGAAATGCAAAGGCTACGTTACAGATTAAAAACACAAGCATATTTGCCGGAGATGATATTGTTGAATAGAAATAATCTGATATGAACTCTGAGCCTGCCTGCGGATTTATAAAGCTTAATACTGATGTTATTATTCCCGTCAGAATAAACATAAGCAGATGTGATGATATTAACCGGAATGCAATCTGCATGAGGGTTATATTGTAGAATCTTTTTATATTCCGTTTTTCTCTGTATTCCGGTTCAAGCGGAAGCTTATAAAAGGGCTTTTTTATTTCCGGTTCAATCTTTCTGTAGTCGGAGTTATAGTGCCTTATTTCAGTTGGATTGTCAAATGGATTTTTCGGGTCAGTATATGCCGTATCCATTAATTGCTGTTCGGCAAGGTCAAGTTTTTTATTCAGAGCATATATCTCATCTCTGTACTGTTCAGCAGAAATATTTTCGTTCAAGGTTCAATCGCCTCCCTGAAATATATTATATCATATATTTTTCTTCAAGTAAAGCATATAAGTTGATTTTTGTATTCTCATGTGGTATAATATCTCTGATAATCATAAAGGAAGTGATTTTATTGAAACTGCTTGCCATTGACGGAAACAGTATTCTTAACCGTGCATTTTATGCAATAAGAGCATTATCGAATAAAGACGGAGTGCCTACAAATGCGGTATTCGGATTTATGAATATATACTTCAAGAATTTCGATTCCATAAAGCCCGACTGCGTAGCCGTGGCATTTGATATGCATAAACCTACATTCAGACATAAGGCAGTATCAACATATAAGGCGAACCGCAAGGGTATGCCTGATGAATTGTTTCAGCAGATGCCACTTATAAAAAAGCTTCTGACGCTTATGGGAATAAAAATAGTTGAATGTGAGGGCTTTGAAGCTGATGATATTTTAGGAACTCTTTCAAGGACATTTTCAGAAAGCAATCATGAATGTTATATCCTTACGGGAGACCGTGACAGCCTTCAGCTTATTGATGAAAAAATAACAGTCAGACTTGAAACAAATAAGGGCGTAATAGTATATGACCGTCAGAAATTTTCCGAAGATTATGGATTTGAACCCATAAATATGATTGATTTTAAAGCTCTTATGGGAGACAGCTCGGATAATATAAAGGGAGTTGCCGGAATAGGCGAAAAAACAGCTTCAACGCTTATAAAAAAATTCTCAACAGTTGAAAATCTCTATGAAAATCTTGACAATGCCGATATTACAAAAAGTGTCAGAACCAAGCTCGAAAACGGAAAGTCATCAGCACAGGAAAGCAAGTGGCTTGCTACTATAAAATGTGATGTTCCCATAGATAAAAATCCTGAAAGCTATAAAATTTCAGAGATGAATAAATCAGAGCTTTATAAATTCCTGACTGAACTTGAAATGCAGAAGCTTATTGAAAAGCTTAATCTTACTGAATCAGATTCAGAAATTCCGGAATATGAAGAAATCATTCCTGAGATAATAAATCTCACAGATTCCGCAGTATTTGAAAATATCAGCGTATGTTCATATATATTTGACGGAGAAAAGCTCAGAATACGTGACGGAAACAAAATATACATCACTGAAAATACTGATATGATTCTTGATTTCCTTTCAGGAAAGTGCAGAAAGATTACATCAGGTGCAAAGCCTCACTACAGATATGCTTTAAGCCATGGAAGAAGCGTTGAAAATATTGAGTGCGATATTGAGATATGCGGTTATCTGCTTGATTCATCATCATCAGACTATAATATAGCAAAGCTTTGCAGAGAATACAACGTACACTATTATGACGATGAAAACGGTGATTTATTGTCTTTAAAAGCTCTTTCTGAAAGGCTTGTCAGTCTCATAGAAAAAGAAAATATGACATCTCTGATGAATAATATTGAGCTTCCTCTCACAGAAGTTCTTGCTTCAATGGAGCATTATGGAGTAAAATTAAATTCGCAGGGAGTAAGGGATTTCGGAGTACATCTGGACGAGCTTATTGAAGAGACGGGTCAGATGATTTATGATTGTGCCGGTCATAAATTCAATATACTTTCCCCGAAACAGCTCGGAACAGTTCTCTTTGATGAAATGGGACTTCCTCCGGATAAGAAAACCAAATCCGGATATTCCACAAGTGCTGATGTTTTAAATAAACTGAAAAAAGATTATCCTGTTGCCGGATATGTTCTGAAATACAGACAATATACCAAACTTAAATCTACCTATGTTGACGGTCTTCTGAAAACCGTATCGGCTGACGGAAGAATCCACACCTGCTTCAAACAGACCGAAACACGTACGGGAAGAATTTCCTCTGCTGAACCTAATATGCAGAATATCCCCGTAAAAACTGAACTCGGAAGAAATATGAGAAAATTCTTTGTTGCGGAATCAGGTAAAATACTTCTTGATGCTGACTACAGTCAGATTGAACTAAGAGTTATGGCACATCTTTGCGGTGATAAAAATATGATTGGGGCTTTTATAAACGGAGAGGATATTCACACAGCTACAGCATCACAGGTATTTGACGTTCCGCCCATAATGGTTACTCCGGAAATGCGAAGCTCCGCAAAGGCAGTAAATTTCGGAATAATTTACGGAATCGGAGCTTATTCTCTTGCAGAGGATATAAATACAACACTCGAAAAAGCTCAGGAATATATAGACCAGTATCTTGAAAAATATCCCAAAGTAAAGGAATTTATGTCAAAAACCGTTGAAAATGCGGAAAAATCCGGAACAGTTTCAACAATGTTCGGAAGAAAAAGACATATTCCGGAGCTTAAATCATCAAACATGAAAACTAAGGCAGAGGGAAAAAGAATTGCCATGAATACTCCTATACAGGGTACTTCCGCCGATTTGATTAAAATAGCTATGATTAACGTATACAGAAAATTCAAGGAAGAAAATCTCAATGCACACCTTATATTGCAGTTTCACGATGAGCTTATAGTTGAATCTGATGAAAAAGACAGTAAGCGTGCTTCGGAAATTCTTCATTATGAAATGACAAACGTCTTTAAACTGAAAGTTCCGCTTATAGCAGATGTAAACAGGGGGGCAAGCTGGTATGATGCTAAGGGCTGATAAAAACACTCCCGAATATATATATGCAAAGCTTGCCGAAACTGAAAAGCTGTGTATTCCTGATGGCTGGTCTGCCGAAAGCTTCAAATCCGAATCATTAAAGGATAACGGAATCGTCCTTTATATTCAGGAGAATGACGGAATAATTTCTGCACTTCTCACAGCTTATACAGCCATAGGGGAGGCTGATATTACTAATGTAGCGGTACTTCCCGAATACAGAAGAAAAGGCTATGCAACAGCTCTTATATCCGAATTTGAAAAAATTCTTCCCGAAGATACAGAGGATATTTTTCTTGAAGTAAGAGAATCAAATCAGATTGCAATAAATCTTTATCTTAAAGCCGGATTTGAAAAAATTTCAGTCAGAAAAAGATTCTATTCAAATCCGACCGAAAACGCTTTAATAATGAAAAAGAAAGCAGGTATCAAAAAATAATGCTTATACTTGGAATTGAAAGCTCATGCGATGAAACAGCAATAAGCGTAGTAAGAGACGGGAGGGAAATTCTTTCTTCCGTAGTTTCAACGCAGATTGAAGAACATAAAAAATACGGCGGAGTAGTTCCGGAAATCGCTTCACGCCGTCACTGTGAAAATATACTGGGAGTTCTTGAAAAGGCTCTTGATGATGCCGGAAAAAGTCTCAGGGATATAGATGCAATAGCTGTAACATATTCCCCCGGACTTATCGGAGCATTGCTTGTAGGAGTAAGCTTTGCAAAGGGTCTTGCAATGTCTGCCGGAAAACCTTTAGTTCCGGTACATCACATATCGGGACATATCGCAACAAATTACCTCACATATCCTGAGCTTGAACCGCCTTATTTATGCCTTGTGGCAAGCGGAGGTCACAGTCATATTATTGAAGTAAAATCCTATACGAAATTTAAGGTAATAGGAAGAACCCGTGATGATGCTGCCGGAGAATGCTTTGATAAATGTGCAAGAGCTATGGGATTTCCATATCCGGGGGGAGTTCATATAGACCACGCATCACAGAACGGCGATTTCAATGCCTATAAATTACCGCACCCGAAAGTTGCAGGAAGTGAATACGATTTCAGCTTTTCGGGACTTAAAACCTCCGTTGTAAATCTTGTACACAATGCAGAGCAAAAGGGTATCGGAATCAACAAAAATAATCTCTCTGCAAGCATACAGCATACTAT
The DNA here is from genome assembly GCA_029005335.1 of Oscillospiraceae bacterium. Taxonomy (GTDB): domain Bacteria; phylum Bacillota; class Clostridia; order Oscillospirales; family Ruminococcaceae; genus Ruminococcus. The sequence goes on along the minus strand of JAQXFT010000060.1, from coordinate 4,219 downwards.
TGCGGAAATTCTCGTTCAGAAAACTATGAAAGCTTCAGAAGATTCCGGATACAGAAAAATTGCTCTTGCCGGAGGAGTTTCGGCAAATTCGGGAGTACGCTCCGCATTTGAATCCGAATGTACTAAAAGGGGATATAAATTCTATATGCCGGAATTAAGCCTTTGCGGAGATAACGGAGCTATGATTGCAAGTCAGGGATATTACAACTATATTGCCGGAATTACTGCCGATGAATCCCTTAACGCCTATGCTACTATGCCGATTGACAATATAACTTTCTGAAAGGATTTTTTTGAAATGGATAAATTTATAAAAATGTGTGTCAGTATTCTTCCTAAGCCCTTGCAGGATATTTATTATAAATACGAAGAAAAATGGCTGTATCTCATATTCGGAGTTCTTACCACAGCAGTAAGCTTTGTGACAGCAGGAATTTCAAAAATGCTTCTGGAAAATGCCGGATTCGGTGACGGAATCGTAAGTACAGGAAGTACGGTTGTATCATGGATTTGTGCCGTAACCTTTGCATATGTTACTAACCGCATATGGGTATTTGAATCGCATGCGGAAAATGCAAAGGAAATTTTTGCGGAAGCTGTATCATTCTATGGCGGACGGGTTTTCACTCTTATAGTTGAAGCTGTAATGATGTGGCTCGGATATTCGCTTATTGGTATAAATTACTGGATTACTAAAATTACCGCAAATGTAGTAGTTCTTATACTCAATTACATAATAAGCAAAATATTCGTATTCAGGGAAAAGAAATAACCATGCAGTATATTAAAATAGGAAACGTAAGTATAGAAAAAACCTCCGCATTAGCTCCTATGGCAGGTGTCGCTGACCGTGCATACAGAACGATGTGTAGAAGATTCGGAGCAAGCTATGTTGTCAGTGAAATGGTATCGGCAAAGGGTCTCTGTTACAGCGACCGCAAAACCAAGGAGCTTTGCACTGTTACCGACTGCGAAAGACCTATGGCAATACAGCTTTTCGGCTCTGAACCGGAATTTATGTCCCGTGCTGTAGAGATTGTAAGCGTATTTAACCCCGATATAATCGATATAAATATGGGCTGTCCCGTCCCTAAGGTTGTAAATATCGGTTGCGGTTCAGCACTTATGAAGGATATTAAAACAGCATATGCTGTTGCGGAATCTGCTGTCAGGGCTTCAAAAGTACCTGTTACGGTAAAATTCCGCAGTGGGTGGGATAATAATTCAAAAAATGCTGTCGAATTTGCAAGGGCTATGGAATCCGCCGGAGTTTCCGCAATAGCCGTTCACGGAAGAACACGTGAACAGTTTTACAGCGGTGAAGCCGACTGGAATATAATTTCCGAAGTCAAAAAAAATGTATCAGTTCCGGTTATTGGCAACGGTGATATTACGGATTTGAAATCCTGCCTTGATATGTACGAAAAAACCGGCTGTGACCTTGTTATGACAGGCCGTGCAAGCTATGGAAATCCTTTTATATTCGATGAGATAAAATCGTATTTCGAGGGCAGGGAATATATTCCGCCCTCTCATGAATACAAAATGCAGATAATGCTTGAACATATCCGGCTTATACTGGATTTCAGCGAAAAGCCCGAAAATATTGCAATTCGTGAAGCCAGAAAAATTTCCGCATGGTATATGAATGGCTGTTACGGTTCAGCAAAATTCCGTGCAAAATGCTATTCCCTTGAATCCTATGAACAGGCGGAGCTTCTCGCAGAAGAATTTCTTGAAACACAAAAAAGGCATATCCTCTGATATGTCCTTTTTTATTTTTTCAGGCATTTATTACAATGCTTCTGAGATTTCCTTCCGAATCAATTTCGGGAATCTCGCTCTGATGATTTTTCAGAAGTGAGCTTAAAACTGTTATAATATCATTTTCGGGAATTTTATTCTGCTTTACTGCAGTTCTTATTGAATCGGCAAGCTTTCCGGAATCTGTATCTGAAATGATATTTTCTGAATTATCCCCACCATATATTACTATACATGAGGGTGAAACCTTCCACTCCTCAAGCATAAAGCGTAAGGTTTCCGTATAGTCACATTCGCCCAGCACTATTAATTCAGTATGTCCTGTAAAAATTGATTTTCCGCTTTTTACTTCCGAATTTTCAAGTATGCCGTCAAAGCTCTTATTCTGAGCCTTTGTGGGTTCTGAATCCTTATTGTAGAAATTCATTGATACCGTTTTCAAATCATTTCCCGATACGGACATACTTCGGAGATACGCTTTTTCCTGAACCTCCTGATGAGTACAGCCACACAATATTGCCGGAATAAGAGATATTAATATAAGTTTGGTTTTCCTCATTTATGTTTATCTCCTTTTTTCAGTAATACCAGTATTGCTGTAAATACCGGTGAAATCATAAATATTACCGCATATGCGAAGCTATATATATTTGTCTTCCCGAGAATCAGCGAAAGCAGAATCATTATAATAATTATTGCTGTACTTCTGAATCTTGTGAACTTCGGGAAAATTGTTTCAATAATCTGTGAAGCCGTTACCGTCTGAACGGAAATTCCCATTACTGCAAGTATTACCAGTACTATTATAAATAATGCGTCTATTCTCTGACTGCTGAACGGCTGACATAGTTCAACTGCTCTCATCACGGGAAATTCCGTAATCTGCATTATTCCGCCTGTAACAAAAAGTGTCAGAATTATTACTGCCGTATAGAAAATACTTCTGCATACAAAATAAAAAACTGTGGATTTGATTCGGCTTGCGTTCAGCTGACTTATCAGAAAGGGAAGTATGCAGAAACTCCCTCCGATTGCGAAACCTGATATTATCTGACCGGATATTCCCGAATTATCTTTAATCAGAAGATTTGATGTATCTATGTTTTTAAAGCTTCCGAGTATAATCGTTATAAAGCAGAATACTCCGAATCCGGCTGTGATTACGGAAGCTCTCGAAACGGCTTTTATTCCGGGTGAGGAGGCATAAAGGCATACAACAGCTATAAGTCCGGATATTATAAGATTTTCCGGAAGAAATTTTATTTCCGGAACAGATATATATATTGCTTTTGATATATTCCATACACGTATAAATAAAAGAGTTCCCCATATCAATGCGGAAAAAAGATAAATCCACAGCAGAAATTTATTGTCTGACGGAATACTGCGTTTTGTCAGAATAAGAGATATTATAAACTGTACTGATACCGAAATCAGAAATCCCCAGAGCGTTGCAAGTGAAATTTTGTTTGAATAGCAAATAAGTGCAAACGCATCTGATGCAAGAAGAAGTGAGGCAAACTGTCCGAATGATATTTTATTCATGAAGTTCCTCCACTGTGAATCCGCCGTCCTGCATTTTACGGAAACTCTGGCGGAATGTCGTATCCCTCATGGATTTCATATTAAACGGCGATATCGGTGCAGTAAACGGGAATCCGTAATCTTCTGTTGCACATATATTGAATAATACAGCACTTCCGAGCAGACTTATTCCGAAAAGTCCGAGAAGTCCCCCCGATATCAAAAAAAGAAGTCTTAATATAGTTATGCTCTGATTAAGTTCGGGAACGACAAATCCGCTTGTTACTGCAAGTGCTATTATAGTAAGCATTGGGGTGCTGACAAGTCCCGAATTTACGGCGGAATCACCTATAATAAGACCTCCTACTATGCTTACTGCTCCGCCTACTGCTTTTGGAAGTCTTACACCGGCCTCACGGATTATTTCATACATAATCAGTACGCCGAACCCCTCCGCAAGAAGTGCTATGGGAGCTTTTTTTTCGGCATCAACAAGAATCATCAGAAGCGTACTGTTCAGAAGTTCGGGGTGATGAAGTGCTATTGATACATAAAGTGCCGGAAGAAGTATTGATATAAAGAATGCAATATATTTTATCCAGCGTATGAAAAATGCATAATACGGTTTGAATGAATAATCGTCAAGTGTCTGAAAACTTTCCGTGAAGAATTTAGGAATAACTATTGCAAACGGTATGCCGTCTATTAATACGGCAACTCTGCCCTCTATCAGCTTTGAACATAAAACGTCAGGTCTTTCGGTAGGTCCCGTTGAGCTGAATATTTCAAAGCTTTTGCTTTCGAGAAACGGTCTTACATATCCCGTTGAAAGTATGCTTTCAAGATTTATATTGTCAAGTGAACTTTTAATCTGTTTCAGAAGTTTTTCGGGAACTCTGTCCTGCATATAGCAAAGGCATATATCAGTCTG
>JAQXFT010000059.1 GCA_029005335.1 Oscillospiraceae bacterium | reverse complement strand
ATAAGCTGTGCCAAATCTTCGATTGAGTATATATCATGGTGCGGAGGAGGTGAAATAAGTGATACACCAGTAGTTGAATGACGTGTCTTTGCAATCCATGGATATACCTTTCCGCCGGGAAGATGTCCGCCTTCTCCGGGTTTAGCACCCTGAGCCATTTTAATCTGAATCTCATCGGCACTTACAAGGTATTCGGAAGTTACGCCGAAACGTCCGGAAGCTACCTGCTTAATAGCGGAGCATTTATTGATTTCCTGACCCTTTGTTGCAATACGCTCAGGAGTTTCACCGCCCTCACCGCTGTTTGACTTACCGCCGAGGTGATTCATAGCTATAGCCATAGTTTCATGGGCTTCCTGAGATATAGAGCCATACGACATTGCACCTGTCTTGAATCTCTTTACGATAGATTCAACGCTTTCAACCTCATCTATTGAAATTCCGCCGTCCTCAGGATAATTGAAATCAAGGATATTGCGGAGATTCATATTTCTGTCCTCACGGTTTACGGCTTCGGAATACTTCCTGAAAAGCTCATAGTCGCCTTTTCTTGTGGAGAGCTGGAGCAGGTGTATAGTTTCGGGATTATACATATGCTCTTCCTTACCGCTTCTGATTTTATGAGAGCCGTCAGAATCTATTTCAGAATCAACGCCGAGTCCCATCGGGTCATATGCTCTGTTGTGGAGTTTAAGAGTTCTCTTTTCGATATCCTCAAGAGTTATTCCGCCGATTCTTGAAACTGTTCCTGTAAAGTAGTCGTTTATAACATCTTCTCCGATTCCTATAGCTTCAAAGTTTCTTGAACCCTGATAGGACTGTATTGTGGAGATACCCATTTTTGATGCTATTTTTACTATACCGGAAAGTATGCAGGTATTATATGCCGTATCTGCTGCGAATGTCTCCTTGTCAAGCACATGTCTGTGAACCATATCCCTTATAGTTTCCTGAGCAAGATAGGGGTTTACGGCTGTTGCACCGTATGCAAGAAGTGTTGCAAACTGATGAACTTCTCTCGGCTCTCCGCTTTCGAGAATAAGCGATGTAGCAGTCTTTTTATTGTTTACTACAAGGAAATGCTGTACTGCTGATACTGCAAGAAGTGACGGTATCGGAATCATTTTTTCATTTACTCCACGGTCTGAAAGAACGATTATATTTGCACCGTCATCATGTGCCTTATCGACTTTTGCAAGGACTTCATTTATAGCATCTTTAAGGGGTGTACCCTTTTCGTATATAATCGGCACTACTGTAGTCCTGAATTTTGTATTTTTAAGTGATTTGATTTTCATCATGTCGAGACATGAGAGTATAGGATTGTTTATTTTGAGTACATAGCAGTTGTCAGGCTTTTCCTCAAGAAGATTACCCGTTGAACCTGCATATACACAGGTATCAGTTATAATATTCTCACGGATAGCATCGATAGGAGGATTGGTTACCTGTGCAAAAAGCTGTCTGAAATATGAGAACAGAGGAGGGTCGCACTCCGAAAGAGGAGGTATAGGAGAATCACAACCCATTGCTGCAATAGGCTCTGAACCTGTCTCCGCCATAGGGAGTATACTTGTGCGGATATTTTCATATGTATATCCGAATGTTTTCTGAAGTCTTCCTATCTCATCATGGCTGTAGTGTTCTACTGCCTTATTCGGGAATTTCAGGTCGCTGAGGTGTACAAAGTTCATATCAAGCCATTCACCGTAAGGCTGTCTGTTTGCATAATGATTTTTCAGGTCTTCGTCGTCAATAAGCTCTCCCTTTACTGTATCAACCAGAAGCATTTTTCCGGGGTGAAGTCTCTCTTTTCTGAGAATCTGTTCAGAGGGAATATCTATTGCTCCGACTTCCGATGAAAGTATAAGGAATCCGTCAACAGTGATATAGTATCTTGAGGGGCGGAGACCGTTTCTGTCAAGAACAGCACCCATAAGGTCACCATCAGTAAACAGTATTGAAGCAGGGCCGTCCCATGGTTCCATCATGGTAGCATAATACTGATAAAAGTTTCTCTTTTTATCGTTCATGGAGTTTACGTTTCTGAAAGGTTCAGGAATACATACCATTACAGCAAGCGGAAGCTCCATTCCGGACATTACCATAAATTCAAGTGCATTGTCAAGACGTGCGGAGTCTGAACCAGATGTCTCAACAATCGGAAGCACCTTTTTCATATTCTTTCCGAGAACGTCGCAGGAAACACATTCTTCACGTGCAAGCATTTTGTCGGCATTTCCTGTGATAGTGTTTATTTCACCGTTGTGAACGATAAATCTGTATGGGTGAGCCTTCTGCCAGCTTGGATTTGTATTTGTGGAAAATCTTGAATGTACTGTTGCGATTGCGGAAACATAATTTTCGTCCTGCAAATCGTAATAGAAAAGGCGGAGTTCATTTACAAGGAACATTCCTTTATATACAATAGTTCTGCTTGAAAGAGAACATACATAAGTATTTTTATCTTTGTTTTCAAATACACGTCTTGCAACATAAAGACGGCGGTCAAAATCTATTCCTCTTGCACAGCCCTTTGGTCTTTTTATAAATACCTGCATAATAGTGGGCATACTTTCTAAAGCTCTTGTGCCGATAACGCTCGAATTTACCGGAACTTTTCTCCAGCCCATAAGCTCAAGCTTTTCTGATTTGAGAACGCTTTCAAAAGTTTCCATTGATTTATGACATTCTTTTTCGTCCTGAGGCAGAAAGAACATTCCTATACCGTAATCACGTTCACTGCCGAGTTCAAAATCAACAGCACTTTTAAAGAATTTATGCGAAATCTGAAGCATAATTCCAACACCGTCACCGGTTTTTCCCTCAGCGTCCTTGCCGGCTCTGTGTTCAAGTGTTTCAACAATACGGAGAGCATTTTCGACAACAAATCTTGATTTTATACCCTTCATATTGACAACTGCACCGATACCGCAGTTTTCATGCTCAAAGCCCGGGTCATACAATCCCTGTTTCTCATAAGGATTCTGATTCCTGTAGTTATCCATTATTAATCTGCTACTCAAAATATGGACAAAAATACCCATATCGAGAAAATTCCTGCTTCAACCTGTATGCTTTGGATAATGATAAAGTCACCATCTACTCACAAGTTCTTGTACAGTCCACAGGCGTAAATTCCCGTATAGCCTACGGTACATATTTACGATGCGTTTCTGTGCATACTGTAAATTTTCTCAGGTAGCTTTCTCCTTTCATAAAAAATTGTTTTTTACCCTTGGTTTTCGGGATTTTACCATTGACCAACTGCACCCACAAGGTCTTATCCTCTTGTTATGCCGTAATATTTCAACCGACAAGGGCTTTATTTCCGCAGTTCCG
>JAQXFT010000058.1 GCA_029005335.1 Oscillospiraceae bacterium | reverse complement strand
ATCCATACTTTCAAAATAGTTATACTGACGGCGGGGGAGTTCAACAAATTCACTGTTATCGTTGAGATATTCAAGCTTATTAATCGGATAGCGGTGATTTCTCACCTGAACACCGCACCAGTATTCTGAACTTCCCTCCTTGAATTTATAAGAAACAGGAGCATTTTCCGCACTGTCAAGGGGAATGATTTTCCAGCTTACAGGGACTCTGCCCTTTTCGACAGGAGCAATAAGCGGAAAAGCATCTGTATACAAATCAAGGTCACCCTTTTTTCCTTCAGGGAGAAGGTCAGTAACAAGCATATTTATAGTACCGAGTTCTCCGGTAACCTCTATATATGCTCCGGCGAGCTGAGCATTGTTGTAATCCTCAAGATTCATTGCAACAATCCAGTAATCTCTTGATACAGGGTCAAGCATAGCACAGCCACCCTCATAGCCACCGCCATAGAAAGTACCCTCACCATAATGTACAGTTCCCTTCGGTTCGAGTATGCAGGATTCATCAACGGTATTTTTGCAGAGGAGAAAATCAGAAAGTTTTTCGGAGTCCTTTTTATCGGAAATTCCGTCACCGTTCAAATCAGCATTATGAAATTTCTGTATATCTATAAGGTCGAAAACATTTACAAAGCTGTCGCCGTTCACGTCCATATCTGTACTGTAACCACTTCCGCCAATCATAAGCGAAGCTGTCAGGACAGAGATTATTTTTACCGGAATTTTCATATCAGTCATACCTCAGTGCATCAATAGGATTCATCTTTGAAGCCTTGTTTGCAGGATAATATCCGAAGAATACTCCGGTAAGCATTGAGAATATAACAGATATTATAATAGCTGTAACAGATGGCTGAATTGATATTACAATAATATCCATATAGTCTGTATATACATTGTTTACGAGGTAGGAAACCAGCTTTCCTATAAGAATACCATTCAGAATACCGGTAATTATACCGATTATTCCGCCTATAAGGCATATAATAACAGCTTCAATTACAAATTGCATTCTTATTGAGGAGTTCTGAGCTCCGAGAGCCTTTCTTATACCGATTTCCTTTGTACGTTCAATAATGCTTACAAGCATGATGTTCATGACTCCCACACCGCCTACTATAAGCGATATTGCAGCAATAACGGATATTGCAATAGTTATGACGTTGAGAACGTTGTTAATCATAGACAGCATGGTCTGTTCATTTTCAACGTAAACTGTCCAGTATTTATTCTGTTCATACTGCTCCTCAAAGAAATTACGGAGGTTTTCTTCAGCCAGAGCTGTACTGTAATCGGTATTCCAGAGAATAATTGCATAATCATAAGTAGGATTTGAAATTCCCTTGAACTTATATACGGTGTCAAGCGGAATGAATACAGGCGTAACCTTGTCAATATCCTTTGAACCGGCAGGGAACTTTCCCATTTTCGCTTCTGAATATTCATAAACGCCTACTATTGTGAAATCCTGAGTTTCGGCATTGTTTATAGAAAATGTAATCTGTTTTCCGATAGGATTTTCACCGTCTCCGAAATACTGCTTTACAAATATATCAGATACAACGGCAGTATTCTTTTTTTCTGTATTGTCACGCTGAGTAATATTTCTGCCGTCTATGATTTCAATTTTGCCCTGTTCGAGATATCCGTCAGTAGCACCGGTAATCATAGTCTTTATGTATTCATTTTTTGAATTGAGAGTTTCACCGTTTGCATACTGTTCGGACATAGCAATTTTATACTGATTTGGATATTTTTCAAGCAGGCTGTTAAACATATCATTTGTGAACATATCTTCTTCAGATATATACATTGTGTCATAATATTCGTCCTCTGTCATACCGCTGTTTTCATCGTAAGGCTTTGAATTAAGCATAACATAGAAGTAGTTCATATTTATCTGATTGAATGTATTTTTCAGTGTCTGCTGAATGGAATTTCCGATAGTTGTAATAGTAATAACGGCACTTATACCTATTATAATTCCGAGCATAGTCAGGAGCGAACGCATTTTGTTTGCGGAAAGCGATGAAAATGCAAGCCTGATACTTTCAAGAAAGCCCATTTTTATTCACCCCCGTATCTGAAATTACAGAACCGTCGCTTATAGTAACAATTCTTTCTGTTTCCTGAGCAAGTTCAGGACTGTGGGTAATCAGAACGATAGTTTTCCCTTCTTCCCTGTGAAGCTTATGGAATATATCCATAACAAGGCGACCTGTCTTTGTATCCAAAGCACCTGTAGGTTCATCTGCAAGAAGAATGGAGGGATTGTTTGCCATGGCTCTTGCTATTGCAACACGCTGTTTCTGACCTCCGGAAAGTTCATTCGGCTGATGTGTATACCTTTCTTTCATACCGACAAGTTCAAGTAACTGCATGGCACGTTCAGTCCGTTCATGCTTTGATTTTCCGGCATAAAGCATAGGGAGTTCAACATTTTTAAGGGCATTTGTTCTTGAAATAAGGTTAAATGTCTGAAATACAAAGCCTATCTGCGAATTTCTTATACGGCTCAGCTCCTTGTCATTAAGGGTACTTATATCGGTATCGTTGAGAAGATATGTACCCTCAGTAGGTCTGTCCAAAGCACCGATAATATTCATAAGCGTACTTTTTCCCGAACCGGAAGCTCCTACTATTGATACAAATTCGCCCTCATGGACGTCCAGTGATATTCCGTTAAGAATCTGGAGTTCATTTGGCTGACCGATATAGTAGCGTTTTATAATATTTTTCATAGATATGACAGTCTTACTCATTTTCGCCGACCTCAATTCTGATAGTTCTGCCGTCCGTCATTCTGTCCGGAGAGGAGACAAGAAGGTCGCCCTCTTTGATTTCATCAGATATTATTTCAGTATAGTAATCAGATTCAATACCCTTCTCAACTTTGATTTCCTCAGCCTTGTAAGTACCGTCGGACTGCATACGTGCTACATATATATTATTATTGTCAGTAATTGAATCATAGGGAATGGCAAGAACATTATCCTTTTCTTCGATAATGATTTTAACCTTTGCATTCATGCCGATAAGCAGGGAGCTGTCTTTGTCATCAACCGAAATCTCAGCAGTATATCCTCCCTCAGTCTGTGTAACAGGGTCAGTACCGCTTGAAATATTTACAACCTTTGATACTGTACCGTTAAATTCCTGTTCGCCGGTAGCCGTAGTCTTTATTACAGCTTTCATACCTTCCTTTACATTAAGAATATCGGCTTCTTTAATCTGAGCATTTATTTTAAGGTTGGAGCTGTCCTCGATAGTCATAATAGCATCGGTGGCAGGAATACTTCCCTCAGCAATACTAATCGAAGTAATTATTCCGTCTCTGGGAGCTTTGACTGTACATTCATTTATTTTTTCCTCAAGTTTTATGAGCTTTTTTTCAGATGAATCATCTGTGCTGTATTTTTCGGAATTGATTGTATCCTTAATACTCTGAATGGAAACGTCGGCACTTCTTTCTGCATTGTCATAAGCATCCTGAGCCGTCTGAACTGCATTATCATATGTACTTAACTGACCTTCGAGAGCCTCAAGCTCAGCGTCTGTGGAGTTCAGAATTTGTAAAGCTTCCTGATACTCCTGATATGTCATTTCGTCGCCCGACTCCTGAAATTTATTATATAAATCGTCCTTTTTATTGCAGTAGTCGTTATATTTTACAACAAGACTGTTATATTTTTCATAAGCTTTGTCACGTGAATCAATGGCACTGTCAATATTTCTCTGAGCCTGTTCAAGAGTAGCTTTTTTTTCGGATTCGGCATTTTTCAGATTTCTCTGATTTATCTCATGGGTATTCTGAATCATTTCATTTGATTTGTCAATATTTTCCTTGAGGGAGTTGTATTCATCCTGAAATTCCGAGCTGTCAAAAACGCAGAGGATATCGCCTTTTTTGACATAATCGCCTACTCCGACACTGAGCTTTTCGACCTTTGAACCGGAAGTTCCTGTAATTTTAACAATGTTGTCGCCCTCGACGTTTCCGGAAACACTTATGCTGTTTACAAGGTTTTGTTTTTCTATTGCAACAGTTTCGGTAAACGTGCCGGCTGGCGTGTATTCCTCCGGAGTTCTGGAAAAGCATGATGTAACTGATACAGCTACAACAGCAATTACAGCTATTGCCGAAGCAATAATGACAGCTTTCTTTTTCTTTGTTGTTTTCATAGTTGTAAATATCCTTTCTTCTCACAATTTTACATCAGATGCCTGATGTTTACTGTATTAGTAATTATAGCACACTGATACAGATATTTCAAGTATAATCCGGAAAAAATTAAAATATCAGGGAAATATACAGAAATTGCTGACTTTTTTATCCAATATATAGTATAATTGCGTGCATAAGCAAGCCGGCGTACCCTGAAGTACGCCGGCTTTTTAAAATATATTTTACAGATTTCAGCCTATGAGTATTTTTCCTACAGGTCTTTCCAGCATTGAACGTTCTTTCTTTTCCGCAAGCACCATAACCATTGATACGCCTCCGATACGTCCGGTATACATCAGAAGTATAATGATTATTTTTGAAAGCGACCCTAAGGACGAGGTCATATTCATTGAAAGTCCTACAGTAGCAATGGCAGATACAACCTCATAGAAGATTTCACGTATTCCGAATGGTTCAGCCATACAGATAACAAATGCGGATAAAAGTACAGCGGAAAGATATACACATACGATAGAACCAGCCTGTTTTACAGAAGATGTATCAAGACGCTTCTTGAATACAACGATATTGTCATTATTACGTGCAAAGCAGAAGTTACTTATTAAAAATACAGCGAAGGTAGTTGTTTTGATTCCTCCGGCAGTAGAGCCTGAAGAACCTCCGACAAACATCAGAATAACTGAAAGAATACTTCCGGAATTGCTCAGCTCTGACTGGTCAACAGTAAGAAATCCCGCAGTTCTTGTAGTACACGACTGAAAAAGCGAGCAGAGGATTCGCTGTGGCATATCCATATCTGAAAATGCATGGTTTTTTTCAGTAAAAAAGAATATTACAGCACCCCCGAATAACAATACGGCTGATGTTACAAGAACTACTTTTGTATGCAGACTGTAATTTTTTATATTAAATTTATTCTGGAGCAGGTCATTCCAGACAAGAAATCCTAATCCGCCCATTGTTATCAGAAAAATAAGGGTGAGGTTTACAAGCCAGTCGTCGGAATATGCTGAAAACGAGGTTTCACCAAACTGTCCCATAAGGTCGAATCCGGCATTGCAGAATGCTGATATCGAGTGGAAAACAGCATACCAGATTCCCTTGCCCAATTCCATATCACCGCAGAATCTTATAGAAAGCAGGACAGCTCCTGAAAATTCAAAAATAAAAGTACCTGTAAATATGATTTTAAGAAGCTTGTTAATACCATTCATTTCAATACTTCCGGCAGACTGCATAAGCAACCGTCTTTCATGAAGCGACATTCCACCTTTCATAATAAGCGAAAGCATTGCGATAATTGTCATAAATCCCAGACCGCCAATCTGAATCATGCATAGAATAACAATCTGTCCGAACAGCGACCAGTGCGAATAAGTATCGTATACAGAAAGTCCCGTAACACAGGTGGAGCTTACTGCAGTAAACAAACTGTCAAGAAACGGAGTGGATTTGCCGTCTCTCGAAGCCACCGGAAGCGTCAGCAGTAAAGAACCAATCAGAATTATTACAGCAAAGCTGAGTGCAATTATTCTGGTATAGGTAAAATTTTTTTTGATAATATTAAACATCATCAGTCTCCTTTAAAACAAATTCCTATTCAATTATATATTATATAAATCAGAAGTGCAATATATTTTCGTAAGTTCGTCATTATACACAGGAATTTTATGTTAAATTACAGCATTGAGCCGAAAATATAATTAAAATAAAAAAATATCTGAAATAGCCTTGACATTTCCGGCTGTATAGTATATAATAACATTGTTGCTGATGTGGCACAGTAGGTAGCGCAACGCCTTGGTAAGGCGTAGGTCGACGGTTCAAATCCGTTCATCAGCTCCATAGAAAAAGTCCGGAAAGCTTGAATTTTCCGGACTTTTTTATTTTATATCAATTTTTTATATATCTTAAAATAAAAACAAAATCCCGTTTACTTTCATTGTAAACGAGATTTTTTTCTGCAAACACATTGCGGTGAGGGGGCTGTAAAACTTCAAAGTGCCGCAGACCGGACTTGAACCGGTACTCTGTTGCCAGAACGGGATTTTAAGTCCCGGGTGTCTGCCTATTCCACCACTGCGGCATATTACAATTTAAATTATATCACAGAAAATCTGAAAAGTCAATAGCCAGCAAAAAAATTTTTTTTTAATTTTGTTATAGAAGGGTTTTTGAATGAGTAAAAAAATTATGAACAAATCCAATTCATGACGATTTTATCAGTAATACCGCCTTATTAGGATTACCCCCGCCAATGCGGGGAAAAGTAAGCCTCCCCCCCAGCGTGCAACCATTATAACAGGCTCACCCCCGCCAATGCGGGGAAAAGTTTTACAGACAGGCAAGAGATGCCAGCTGGCAGGGATCACCCCCGCCAATGCGGGGAAAGGGTTGAAAAACATTACGGTGACCTTTAAGCCACAGGATCACCCCC
>JAQXFT010000057.1 GCA_029005335.1 Oscillospiraceae bacterium | reverse complement strand
CAAAATTCCGAATCCGACAGCATAAGCATTGAAAACGCTTTAAAACAGGTCGAAAATCTTGTTGAAGCCGGTGAAAAGCCTGTTAATGCCTGCAAAGCCATAGCCAGAGAATACGGACTCAGAAAAAGTGATTTATATTCAGCTTTCTGTAAATCTAATCAGGAGGATTTTTCAGATGAATGAACGCCTTAAAAAGCAAATCGATTTTATTACTGAAATCGATAAGCTTAAAAATATTTACCGTCAGACCTATGTCATCAATGAGGACAGAAAGGAAAACGATTCCGAACACAGCTGGCATATCGCAATACTTGCTTTTATTCTTGCAGAATATTCCGATGAACCCGTTGATGTTCTGAAAACTATAAAAATGCTCCTTATACATGATATAGTCGAAATAGATGCCGGAGATACTTATTACTACGATTCTGAGGGATACAAGACAAAAGCCGGACGTGAAAAAAAAGCTTCTGAACGCATTTTCGGACTTCTCCCAGATGACCAGCGTGATGAAATGCTTTCGCTCTGGAATGAATTTGAAGAGCGTAAGACTCCGGAATCAAAATTTGCAAACGTTCTCGACCACGTTCAGCCCCTCACTCTCAACTACAGGAAAGAGGGTATCGCCTGGAAGGAGCATGGCATACAGAAAAATCAGGTTCTCGAAAGAAATTCATATATGCAGGACGGCTCTCAGACCCTCTGGAATTACGTAAACGAAATAGTTAATGATGCTCATGAAAAGGGTTGGCTTAAATGATTCTGTAAAATATGCACTAAATTAACTGTTGATAATGTCTGATTTTTACAAGAAATACAAGAATTATGACAAATCGGTGATATTTTTTTCCTTCACTTGAATTTTCGTTTTTTTTATGATATATTTAATATTATACGAAAAACTCTCTTTTTAAATGTGAAGGAAGGAATATGATGAAACAGAAATTTATTGATTTCAAAACCACTATGAAAACTAAAATTCATAGGCTTAATCTCGTCCGTGACCGGAATACGGAAAAATATAAGCACCTCAATATGCTTATAATGCTGATTTTCCCGATATTTATATCATGTATGGCGGAAATCAATCAGGCTAAATATGTTTCAAGCTTCATAAAGTTCCTGTCGGAACGCCCCAGCGTTATGCTTTTTAATTTTATAGTCGCCTCACTTATATTCTATATGCTTCTGGCTATTGTAAAAAAAGGCTGGCTTGCTATGCTTGTTCATGGTACAATATATATGCTTCTGAGTACCGTTGAGCTTTTTAAATACGGCACTAACGGAAATCATCTGATTCTTTCGGATATGAAGCTCTTCAAAAGCGTTAAAAGCCTTACATCTTTTGCATATATCAAAATTACTCCCAGACTTATAATATACTACCTGATTGCAATTTCATTTATAGCCCTTGCATTCTATCTGAATCCCAAAATGAAAATGAAACCGATTAAACGCTGTATCACTGCCGGATTCTGTGCATTGCCATGTGTTTCGCTTATAGTGATACCGTCCTTTTCAACGTCCGTATACTCGATATTTGATGTCGATACAACCTCCGCAAGCAATACATTCCTGCTGAATGAAAAATTTGAAAGCAACAGCCTGCTTGCATTTCTGGTTGAAACTGCCTCTGAAAGCTTTGAAAACAGACTTGTTGAGCCTGATTCATATTCAGAAGAATCCATTGATGATATTCTGGAATCAGAAAAGGTTCAGTCCGGAGATTTCAACGGCGGTAAAAAACCCAATGTAATTGTAATTATGAGTGAATCCTATGCCGATTTCCGTGCATTTGACGAACTGAATGTCAATGACAAATACTACGAAAAATTTGATGAGGCATGCAGTGAAGGCCATTCCGGTACGCTTATCGCTCCTACGTATGCAAGCTTCACAGTACGTTCAGAATTTGAACTGCTCTTCGGACTTCCTGTACGCTCTCTCAACGACCCGAATATGCCTCAGAGACTTCTCGCCGAAAGAGAACAGCCTTCTATGGCGCAGTATTACAAGGACTGGGGATATAATACAGCATATATTCACCCGTTTACAGGTTCATTCTACAGCCGTCAGAGAGTATATTCACAGTTCGGATTCGACCAGATGATTTTTGATGAAGATTTCACCGTACCTGTTGAACGCTATGGAACATATATCGACGATTCAACCGTATTCAATCAGATTGAAAGTCTTCTTAGTGAAAGCAATGCTCCTATGTATATCCACACCACTACTATGCAGAATCATCAGCCATATGACCAGGGCGAAAATCCTGATGCTGAATTTGAAAACTATCTCCAGTGGGTTCAGCATACAAATGAGGGGCTTTCAGATTTTCTCGGCAAGCTGGAACAGCTCGAAGAGCCTACTCTTGTATTCATGGTAGGCGACCACTTCCCGTCACTGAAAGGCGGTTCGGGAGTATACGAAAAGCTCGGCATAAATGGTCAGAACTGCAGTGTTATCTATGAGCAGAAATACCTCCTCTGGAGCAATTATGATGCTGATTTCTCAACAGTACCCGATGAAAAATTCTCATTTTTCTATGTTCCGTATATGCTGATGAATATAATTGATGCTCCCAGAGATGAATTTATTCAGAAAATGAATGAATATCTTGAGGAGATTCCGGTATATTCAACAAATTACAACGATTCCGCTGAACATAATGAGGAACTTGATATGCTTACATATGACCGTGTTATAGGTGATTTGATATCATCAAATCCTATTCCGGAAGAAAAATTTGTTTCTGAGGAGAATGAAAATTGAAAGAATTAAAAACCGGTATATATGCCGAAATTTTACAAAAAACAGATAAATCAATGCTTGCCGTAAACGTCGGAAGCGGAAGCCTTGAGGTTCTTGCTACTCCGGTTATGGCTATGCTTATGGAAAAAGCCTCATGTATCTGCATTTCAGATTATCTTGAAAATGATGAGACTACTGTCGGTACTGAAATCAACATAAAGCATATATCAGCTACTCCCCAAAATATGACTGTCAGGGTAAAATCAGAACTGATTCAGATAAACGGCAGAGAATTTACTTTCAGGTGCGAAGCCTTCGACGAAGCCGGAAAAATCGGCGAATGTATTCACAAGAGATTTCTTGTATACGGAGAAAAATTCACAAAAAAGGCTGAATCAAAACTGATATAATCAAAAAGCGGTCGGATTTATTAAAAATCCGGCCGCATATTTTTTTACTCGTCCTTAGCTATAAGCTGGTCAAGATTTCCGAGCATATTATCAACGCATATCGCATCGAATCTGTCGGAAAATTTTTCATCAAGCTCAAGCTCAAGCTGTTCACCTGTCTTCATGTTTCTGACCTTAACCTTATTTGATGAAAGTTCATCATCTCCGAGTACAATTGTAAATGAAGCATTTATCTTATCAGCATATTTCATCTGTGCCTTCAGGGTTCTTCCTACAACATCATATTCAACCCAGTAGCCGTATTCTCTCAGGGATTTGGCTATTGACATAGCTTTTTCAACTGCGTTTTCGCCCATGGGAGCTATATATAAATCACAGTTTCTCGGCTGGAGAAAATCACAGCCCTGCTTTTCCATGACCATTATAATTCTTTCAAGACCCATTGCAAAGCCAAGGGCGGGAGTAGGCTTGCCTCCGAGCTGTTCAATAAGTCCGTCATATCTTCCGCCACCGCATACAGTACTCTGAGCGCCTATATCAGAGGAGACAAATTCAAATACGGTTTTTGTATAATAATCAAGACCTCTTACTATCTTAGGATTTACCTTGAAATCTATATTAAGATTTTTCAGATATTTCTGAAGCTTTTCAAAATGCTCACGACATTCATCACAGAGGTAATCAAGTATTATCGGAGCATCTTTAGCTATATCAGAACATATTTCGCTCTTGCAGTCAAGGATTCTCATAGGATTTTTCTCAAGTCTTGAAAGGCATGTTCCGCAGAGATTTTCCTTTTTTGTCTCAAAAAATGCTTTAAGAGCCTTGTGATATTCTGCACGACATTCCGGACAGCCTATGGAATTTATATAAAGCTCAATATTTTTAAGTCCCAGATGATTGAGAATACTGTATGCAAGGGAAATAATTTCCGCATCGGCTGAAGGGAGAGGGCTTCCTGCCATTTCAACTCCGAACTGGTGAAATTCACGAAGTCTTCCCTGCTGGGTTCTTTCATGGCGGAAACAGGAAAGTATATAGAATACCTTCTGGGGCATAGCATCATTCATAAGACCATTCTCCAGCATTGCACGGATTGTTCCCGCAGTACCCTCAGGACGAAGCGTATATTTGGTTTCCTTTGCAATTACTGTATACATTTCCTTTTGTACAACATCGGTAGTTTCTCCGACTGAACGCATAAAAAGATTTGTATTTTCAAAGGTAGGGATTCTTATTTCCCTGAACCCGAAGCTTTCTGCATTGTCTCTTGCAATTTTTTCTACAGTGTGCCACTTGTGTATATTTTTAGGTATTGCGTCCTCTGTACCATTCGGACGCTTTATATTAAGTGCCATATCTGAAAAACATTCCTTTCAAAAAAATTTTTATATAAAATCAAAATTGTCCCCAATGATTCAGGGACAATGATAACTGCTGGATTTCCGGATTCTGTGCCTTTATATAACAGGCTTTCCAAGCTCACGCCAGTCGAGGTCGCCCCGTTCAAGTGCAAAAATCAGAGCCTCTGCCGTTGCAATATTTGTCGCCACGGGAACATTATGCACATCGCACAGTCTCAGGAGATTCATATCATTAGCCGAATTGCTTGCATGAGGATTTATCGGGTCTCTGAAAAACAACAGTACATCAACTTCATTGCATGACAAAAGAGCTATAATCTGTTCAACTCCTCCACGTCCGCTGAGGTATCTCCTTATGCTAAGACCTGTTGCTTCGCTTACAAGCTTGCCTGTTGTATTTGTTGCACAAAGATTATGCTTTGAAAGAATTCCGCAATAGGCACTGCAGAACTGTACCATAAGTTCTTTTTTTGCATCATGTGCAATGATTGCTATTTGCATTTTTCTCATTCCTTTCCAGATGTATTGTATTATAAATTATATCAGGCGTTTTTTATTGTCAGGGGGATATAGTCTCCCTGAAGCCTTTTTGATATTGCATCAAAAGCTTTGAGGCTTTCGCAGTTTGTAGGAATAGGCTCTCCCTTTCCGGTAGCCAGAGTAAGATGAAAATCCTCTGGTATTACTCCTATAAGCTGTACTCCGATAGTGTCAATTATCTCATCAAGATTTGCAACAAGAGAGCTTCCGATTACTTTCTGATTAACCTTATTTATAATAAGTCTCTGGCTTTTATTGCCTCTGTTATAGAATTCATCGGACATCATATTTGCATCACGGACGCATACGGGGTCAGGAGTTGTTACAATAAGTATCAGATTTGATTGTGCTACTATATCGAACACATGGGAATTTATGCCTGCACCGGTATCTATTATTATAAACTCAAAATATTTTTTTACGGAATTGCATATATCCGTAATCTGTTCAAGCGTAACTGTTGAAAAAGGGTTACGTGGCGCACAAAGTATACTCAGGTTACTTGCCATTTTAACCTGTGCTATAGCATCAAGCGGAGCTTTTTTACCGCTTACGACATCGCTCAAATCAAACGGGACTTCATTTCCCATTCCGAGCATGATATCGAGGCATCTCAGACCGAAATCGAGCTCGATTATAAGGGTACGGTGACCTTGTTTTGCGAGTGTATATCCAAGTCCGGCACAGATTGTGGATTTACCTGTACCTCCCTTTCCTGATGTAACAGCAATAATTTTCGGCATAAAAATCAAATCCTTTACAAAACTTAAAATACACTATGTATAAATACAAGCTTACTTATTATTATATCACACAATTCCGAAATGTCAAAGAACTTTTCAGAAAAAACAAAATAATTGTGCAAGATATTAATTTTCCATAATGGTATTTGTGCAATTTCACAATAAAAAAAGCTATGAACCACTTTATAAAATTATTATAATAAAATAATTATTTACCGGTCTTCTGCCACTTCAG
>JAQXFT010000056.1 GCA_029005335.1 Oscillospiraceae bacterium | reverse complement strand
ACACCCATTGCCTTTCTTTTTAGATAATTTATACATCTATTATTATACCTTTATCGCCTGTTTAAGTCAACTGCTTTTTTGTAGCTCTTTACAAAAAGAATAAATCAGTTATGTGCAGTATGAATAATTTGTTGATTCTTAACATAAAGTATCTGATTTTTAGCTTGTTTATATTATTCGGACGGGTATTGTCTTACCCTTGCGATGACGTAAAAATATAATTTTCTGTAGGAGTAAACAATGCTTGCACATTATCAGATTTTGCAATTTTCGATACAAACGTTCAGAAATGTTTTGTGAATACGTTATAAAAATTTCTTGTCGTTATTGAAAATATTCGGCAATAAAGCGAAAAAACTTTCAACAAGGCTTGACATATCAGAAATGCTCTGCTATAATGTGCTTGTATTTCAATATTACTGGAGGACTAACAATGAAAAGATTAATCGGAAAAGTATGCGTATTCGTTACCGGTCTGACCGTTTTTATGGGAGCATTTCCGGTAAGTGGATTATATGCAGATGCAGCTTCTGCAAGTGAGCTTTCTATAAGCCAGAACGGCATTGACTTTATATGCGAAAAGGAAGGCTTCAGTGCAACATGCTATTACGACAGCAGTCAGTCATCAATAGGATACGGTACAAGATGCGGAGACTATGCACATTCAAGCGGTCAGCACTCAATTACTGAGGAAGAGGCTTCCGCTGAAATGGAAAAGGCTATCAATAACTACTGCATACCTAATGTAAGGAGACAGACTGACGGTATTGATATGAATCAGAATCAGTTTGATGCTCTTGTAAGCTTTACATACAATACAGGCGGAGGAACATCTATGATAAAAAATTCACCGCTTGTAAAATATTTGCAGGGTACTATGACAGAGGACGAGGCACGTTCCGCATATGCGAACTATATCGTTACTTCAGGCGGAAGGGTTCTTACCGGACTTATAAACAGAAGAAAAAGCGAAGCGGATTTGTTTTTCAGCGATACTGATTCTGTATCAGATGATTCATCAGCTGATTCATCATATGAAAGCACCGATACGGAGAAAATATCTTTAGGAAAATATAAAGTTGCTACAAAAGATGACCCGCTCAGCATGAGAAAAGCTCCTACTACATCAAGTGATATTCTTGCATATATTCCGAAGGGAACAACATTAGAGGTTTATGAGATAAGCGAAGGCTGGGCAAATGTAAGCTGGAACGGCTCTGAGGGCTATTGCAGTATGGCTTATCTGAAATCAGCAGACGAGAATATCACATCTCAGTATGTGGTTGCTACAAAGAATGACCCTCTCAGTATGAGACAAGCTCCTGATACATCAAGCAGTATTCTTACATGTATTCCAAGAGGAACTACAGTAGAGGTTTCAGAGATAAACAACGGCTGGGCAAAGGTAAGCTGGAACGGCTCTGAGGGCTATTGCAGTATGGCTTATCTGAAATCAGCAGATGAGGAGACTGTATCTGAGTATATAATCGCTACAAAAGATGACCCGCTCAATATGAGAAAATCTCCTGATACATCAAGCAGTATTCTTACACGTATTCCAAAAGGAACTACAGTAGAGGTTTCAGAGATAAATAACGGCTGGGCAAATGTAAGCTGGAATGGCTTTAAAGGCTATTGCAGTATGACATATCTTGAAAAAGCTGAATAAAAATATTCTGACAGTCTGAATAAATTCTGAAAGATATCCAATCATCTCTTATGAGGTGATTGAGATGTTTAAAAAAATATCATGGAAGCTTATCGGTGTATCTGTTATTCTGACTATTGTGATTTCAAATTTCGTACAGGTCGGAAAAAGCCTTGATAATCTGAGGAACAGTGTTCTCAGAATGCATATACTTGCCAATTCTGACAGCATTGAAGACCAGTCTCTTAAACTGGAAGTCCGTGATGCTATACTTGAACATTCTGAAGAGATTTTCGGAAAGCTGGTAAGTCCTGAGGACATCAGGAATATATCAGAAGAAAATCTTGAAAAGATACAGAAAATAGCACAATCTGTAATTGATGAATACGGATTTGACTATAAAATCAGTGTCGGGGAAACAAAAATGTTTTTCGATGAGCGTACTTATGGAGATATTACAATGCCTGCCGGTAATTATGATGCCCTGAGGGTGACAATAGGCGAGGCAAAAGGTCATAACTGGTGGTGTGTCATGTATCCGCCCTTATGTATACCAATGGCTTCCGGAATGACTGACGATAAACAAGCAGAAAAGGAATTTTTCAGCACTCGTCAGCTTGATATGATTCAGAATCCTAAAAAATATGAAGTAAGATTCATGCTCTGGGATAAACTGAATGGCTTTTTAAAAAAAATCAGGTAGATTCAGCAATTGTTTAAATCAGTATGACAGAAATTGTCGGAATCCAGTCTGATGAATTTGTTAAACAAAAAATATAAATTGCAGACCCTTGACAAACAGACTTTAATGTTGTATAATAATGCGGTAAACAAAGCAGAACTTTTCCCGTTCTCACCGTCATGATTCTTGTCTGTTGTGCGGTCAATAAGTGTTTCGGATATCCATGAGTATTCTGAGTGCGGGATTTTAAAATAATTCTGCACTCATTTTTGTTTCTATAATTTTTTTGGAGGTGCTTTAACATTAGCAAACAGGAACTGCAAATCAACGAAGAAATACGGGATAAGGAAATCCTCGTAATCGACGCTGATGGTAAGAAGCTTGGCGTTATGTCCGCCAGAGATGCCCAGAAAATCGCATTTGAAAAAAATCTCGATTTGGTTAAAATCGCTCCTCAGGCTACTCCGCCTGTATGCCGTATAATGGATTACGGTAAATTCTGCTTTGAACAGACTAAGCGTGAAAAGGAAGCCAAGAAAAATCAAAAGGTCGTCTCAGTAAAGGAAATCAGAATGTTTTCCACTATAGATACTCATGACTTTGAAACAAA
>JAQXFT010000055.1 GCA_029005335.1 Oscillospiraceae bacterium | reverse complement strand
GAAAACCTGATGTTCATGGAGAGCCTTTTCGATGTCAGCATAAGAAACATTCATGCAGTGACAGATAACTTTATTTTCCATAATTAAAAAAACTCCTTTACTGAAAAGATATACAGATATAATCTGTTTGAAATCAATTATATCACGAATCAATCGATATGTCAATATATCCAAAGCAGAAAAAAATATTTTAAGATAATATGCACAAACATTGGCGAAATAATTTGTATAACAATCAAAAACTTCATCTTGACCTGATTTTATAAAAATGCTATAATAAAAGCATATTAAAATATGAACGGAGCTGACAGCAATGAATAAAAAATTTCTGGCATTAATGTCATCGGTATGTATGATAGCCAATAAAGTCTCAATATACAGCATACCTGTATCGGCTGAAGAAAATGCAGATGATGTAAAAATCATGTCACTTGGGGATTCGATAACAGACGGATACTGGACAGCGGGCGGATACAGAAAGTATCTTTATCATGAGCTTGAATTAAAAGGCTATAGCAATATAGATATGGTCGGAATGAAAGGCAGTGACAACGCAAGCTTCAGCTATAACGGAGAAACAATCACATATGATGACAACTATTCCGGATACAGCGGATATGCGATTCAGTATATAACCGGAACGGAAACACGTCAGGGAATACTTGAAACGATTCAGGAAACGGATATGATTAATGTCTGCAAGCCTGATATAATACTTCTCCAGATAGGAACTAACGATATACTCAGCAACTACAATGAGGGTATAACAGACCGTCTTAAAAATCTGGTAAATACAATTCTTTCGGATATGGAAGCGGACGATATAATATATGTCTCAACAATACCGGATATAGATGTAGAATTAGTATCGGACTGGTTCTGGTCATATGGTGAAATAAAGTGGAACAATACAACGGAAGATTTTGCAAAAATAATTCAGGATTACATAGACAGCTATAATGAATCCATATATAATATGGTATCGGAAATGCAGAGTGAAGGCAAGCCGGTAAAATTTGCAGATATACACAGCGTTGTTGACTATAAGGCAGATTTATATGACGGAGTACACCCTAATGAGCAGGGCTATGAAAAAATGGGAAAATACTGGTCAGAAGTAATTGAATCCGAATTAAGCGGAGAAATTCCGCCTGTCACTACTGAGACTACAGAAACTACCACCGAAACAACAATAACTACTACTACTGAAACTACCACTACTGATACTGTCACTTCTTCCGAGGCAATTACCGAAACAACAATTATTACTACTGATACTACTGCAGAAACAACAGTAACTACTGATTCTACAGAGCCGGTAATTCCGGAAAAGGATTACAGCATATCAGATGCGGTAAGGCTTTCGGAATATCTTCTCTGCAAGAATGAAATTACTCCGGAAGATGACTTTGATATAAATTCAGACGGAGCAATAAATATATTTGACCTTGTAAGGCTTAAAAGAATACTCAAGAATCAGAAATAAACGTTTCACGTGAAACGCAGAAATCTCCCCTGAAAAAATAAATCAGGGGAGAATAATTTTTGTTTAAAAAACAAAGCTCCGAACTTTCTTCGGAGCTTTGAAAAGTGACCCGTACGGGAATTGAACCCATGATTCCGCCGTGAAAGGGCGATGTCTTAACCTCTTGACCAACGGGCCTTTTAATAAAGTAGCGGCAGTCAGATTCGAACTGACGACCAATCGGGTATGAACCGAGTACTCTAGCCAACTGAGCTATGCCGCCACATAAGCCATACGATATATATATTAAACCGTACGACTTAATTATTATATAACAAAAAACCGGATATGTCAAGGCTTTTCAGGAAAAATATAAAAATTCGTCATTTCGCACAAAATATTGATATAAATCTATTTAAAATTACTCTTTATCACGCTGTTTAAAGCATATTGAGGCAAGAAGTCCGAAGAGGATAGCAGCAGTAATTCCGGCAGAAGATGCCGTAAGACCTCCTTTAAAAATTCCGAGGAATCCGTCCTCTGCAACAGCCTTTTTCACTCCGTCGGCAAGAAGGTGTCCGAATCCGACAAGAGGGACAGTTGCACCAGCTCCTGCAAAATCAGCGATATATTTATAAATACCGAGGGCAGAGAGAATAACACCCGAAACAACATATCCGGTAAGAATACGTGCAGGAGTAAGCTTGGTATAGTCAATCAGAAACTGTCCGACCATACAAATTAATCCGCCAACGATAAAAGCCTTTAAAATATCAATAAGCATAAAAATCAGCTCCCCTTTCTTATATGGACGAGATGAGATATTGAAGGTATGGATTCACCCTGCTGGCAAATCAGGGGAGACATCAAAGCTCCGGTAGCCGCAAATAGAATATTTTTAATTTTACCGGCAGCAAGTCTGGGGAGAAAGTATCCGCAGAGTATGCTTGCACTGCACCCACAGCCTGAGCCTCCGCAATGAGTATCCTGTTTGTCGGGGTCGAACATCATAGAGCCACAGTCCTTATGGACACGGCTTATATCAATACCCTGTTTCATAACAAAGTCAATAAGGAGCTGACTTCCGACAAGACCCAAATCACCGGTAATGATATAATCATAATCTCCGGGAGTAGTACCGGTAGCATTCAGATAACGCATAATAGTTTCAGCAGCGGCAGGAGCCATAGCACTTCCCATATTATTTGCGTCCGTTATACCTAAATCAGTAATTTTTCCTATACACCCTCCGGCTATTTCGATTCCCGACCTGTCTGTTCCTGATACTGTAACAGCTCCGGAGGCTGTACAAGTCCATTGTGAAGTTGGGGTACGCTGACCGCCATACGAAAGCGGAAATCTGAATTGTCTTTCAGCAGTAGAAAAATGTGAAGATGTAACGGCAACAGCTCTTTTAACTGCACCGCTTTCAACGGCAATAGCAGACAATAAAAGCCCCTCAGCCATAGTTGAACACGCACCGAATATTCCGAAAAATGGAATTTCAAGATTTCTCAGTCCAAAGGTAGAGCCTGTACACTGATTTATCAGGTCTCCGGAGAAAACGGCATCGAAATCCTCCTTAACGAAATTACCTTTTTTAATAGCGTTGCAGACTGCTTCAAGCTGAAATTTACTTTCAGCCTTTTCCCATGTATCTTCACCGAAGTGACTGTCTTCTATAACCTCATCGAAACAGCCACCTAAAGGTCCCTGACCCTCCTTAGAGCCTACGACTGATGAAAAGCTGATAATTCTGGGGTGATTTTCAGTCAGGAACACACCTGTATCAATTTTTTTTGACATAAATTCCTCCATTGTTGAAATGCAAGTCAGGTTTTCAACATATCTTTCCACAAAATGTTGAAAGCGGTGTTTAAAAAATATTTTAATCTTAATTCACGCTGTCTGTCCCTGTTATTATGGCAGAATATAGCCGGAAATATTCAGGCGGATAGCAAAATTATTTTTACTGCATATAATGAAATAAGATGTTTAAAACCTTATGATACGGCAATAATATAAGTACCTGAAAAAAATATTCAGGTTAAATATAATTATAGGAGAAAAAAATATGTCAGTTAAAAGAGGAGAAATCTATTATGCTGATTTAAGTCCTGTTGTCGGCTCGGAACAGGGCGGAGTAAGACCCGTACTTATAGTTCAGAATGATGTCGGAAACAGACACAGCCCGACTGTAATAGCAGCAGCTATAACAAGTCAGCGTGACAAATCGAGACTGCCAACCCATATAGAGGTATCTGCGGACACCTGCGGATTATCAAAGGACAGCATAGTACTTCTGGAGCAAATCCGTACTATTGATAAAAAGCGTCTGAAGGACAGAATGGGCGAGCTTGACAATACATCAATGAATCGGGTAAATACAGCATTATCAATAAGCTTCGGCTTGCAGATTTAACCGGAGGGGGCTTTGTCCCCTCCGGAAAAAATTTTTTCATATGTATGCGTTTCACGTGAAACGCAGGTAATATTTCTGCAAAATATATTGAAGTGCATCTCCTGACATGATATAATTGATAAAAAACGAGGTGCAATATATAATGATTGATTTGCTGAACATTGAGAAATACCAGGAAAATAACCAGATAGAAGCAAAAAAAGCTACGGGAGGGCTTCCGGAAAGTATATGGGAAACATATTCAGCATTTGCAAACACAACAGGCGGAGTAATACTTCTCGGAGTGGAGGAATATCCTGACAAATCCCTGCACCCTCTTAATCTCCCCGACCCCGAATGGCTTGTTATGGACTTCTGGGACAATATAGAAAATCCCTCAAAAGTAAGCATAAACATATTAAAGGAACAGGACGTTTATATCAGAAAGGTAAACGGAAAAAATATCATAGTAATAAATGTACCGGAGGCATCACCGAAACAGAAGCCGGTATACATAGGAGACAATATTCTCTCGGGAACATACCGCCGTGACGGGGACGGCGACTACAGATGCAGTTTTAAAGAGATTCTTGATATGCTTAATGCGAGATAGCGTTTCACGTGAAACGGAAAACAAGCCTGAAAAGCCTTTATGATTATAGAATAATTATCCCTCGTCCTTCATATTATGTACAATAATACATAACGGAAGGTGATGGAAATGGGACTTACCGAAAAGGAAGCCGTACAAAGACGAAAGACAGACGGCGAAAATATTTTTGCAGAGGATAAAAAAGCGAATCCTATTAAAATATTTGCAGGGCAGTTTAAAGATGTAATGGTAATGATACTTCTCGGAGCAACGATAATATCAGTATTTCTCGGAGAAATAACGGACGCAGTAACCATAATATTAATAGTACTTCTCAATGCTATACTGGGATTTATTCAGGAATTCAGGACGGAAAGAACTCTTGAAGCACTCAAATCCATGACATCACCTACAGCAAAGTGCTACAGGGACGGAGTACTTAAAGAAATAAAAGCATCTGAGCTTGTAACAGATGATGTAATAGAGCTTGAGGCAGGAGACAGAATACCGGCAGACTGCGTAATATTAAAGTGTTCGTCATTTAATACAGATGAATCCATACTTACGGGAGAATCACTTCCGACAGAAAAAAAAGCCGGACTGAAAAACGATACGGACAACAGCCTCAACAAATCAAACATAGTTTATTGCGGAACATCAGCCGTCAAGGGAACTTGTCAGGCAAAGGTAATAGCAACCGGAAAGAAAACTCAGGTAGGCAAAATATCATCAATGCTGGAGAATATCGACAGCGGTATGACACCATTACAGAAACGCCTTGCGGAACTGGGAAAAACAGTGGCAATAATATGTATAGGAGTATGCATAGCAGTATTTACAGCCGGAGTATTGAGGGGTGAAGATACATTCACAATGCTGATGTCGGGGATAACAATAGCAATCGCAGCTATTCCGGAGGGACTTCCGGCAACAGTGACAATAGCTCTTGCACTTGCAGTCAGCAGAATGTTAAAGCAAAAGGCACTTGTAAACAAACTTCACAGCGTTGAAACTCTGGGGTGTGCGTCTGTGATATGCTCTGACAAAACGGGAACTATCACAGAAAACCGAATGACAGTAACGGAAATATATTCCGGTGAAAATACATACAGTGTAAGCGGAATGGGCTACAGAACCGGAGGTCATATATGCCCTGAAAATCAGGATATACCGGTAAAAATTTCTGTAGAAAAATCTCTTTCGGAATTTCTTAAATGCAGTACGCTATGCAATACAGCAACCATACGAATAAATTCAAAGCTCAGGAACAGGAACTCCGGAGAATGGGAGGTCACGGGAGACCCCACGGAAACCGCACTTCTGATTATGTCGGCAAAGGGCGGAATTACAGCAAAATCGCTTGAAATATCACACCCGAAATTAAAAGAAATTCCCTTTGACAGCGAAACAAGATACATGGCAGTATTGTGTAAAACTCCGGAGGGAAACAAAGCATACTATAAAGGAGCAGATGAAGTAATCATTCCGAAATGCAGTCACTACATGAATCAGAAAGGCGAAATAATACCGCTTACATCAGGCAAACGCCGTCAGATTGAAAATAAAGTTATAGAGATGTCCGACAAGGCACTCAGAGTTCTTGCAATGGCGTATTCCCAGACGGATTCACTGAATCCCGAACAGCGTAATTTAATATTTTTAGGTCTTGCAGGAATGATTGACCCTCCACGTGAGGAAGCAAAAATTGCTATCCGGAAATGTGCAAATGCATCTGTACGCACTGTAATGATAACAGGCGACCATAAGAATACAGCCGTAGCCATAGCAAAAAAAGCCGGACTTCTCCGAGGAAAGCAGGCTATTACCGGCGAAGAACTCAACATGATGACTGATGAACAGCTTGACCGTGAAATTGATAAATATTCCGTATTCGCAAGAGTAGAACCCATACATAAATTAAGAATCGTACAAAGCTTCAAACGAAAGGGCGAAATCGTAACAATGACGGGAGACGGAGTAAATGACGCTCCTGCAATAAAGGAAGCTGATGTAGGTGTTGCAATGGGAATCACCGGTACAGATGTAACAAAACAGGCAGCAGATGTCATACTGCTTGATGATAATCTTGCAACACTTGTAAATGCTGTTGAGCAGGGCAGATGTGTATATGCAAATATAAGGAAATTTGTACGCTATCTTCTTTCCTGCAATATAGGAGAAGTGCTTACAATGTTTCTGGGAATAGTAATGGGAATGCCGATAGTATTAATGCCGGTACAGTTACTGCTTGTAAACCTTGTAACGGACGGACTTCCGGCAATAGCACTCGGACTTGAACCGCCGGAAGACAATATAATGAATAAGCCTCCCCGAAAATCTACAGACGGATTTTTTTCGGGAGGACTTATGACAAAAATTATATTCAGAGGAATTTTAATAGGAATCTCAACGCTTGCATCATTCAGCCTTGCAATAAAGCTTGGCGGAAGCGTTGAAGCCGGAAGAACTTCCGCATTAATAACGCTTGTAATGTCACAACTGATACATGTATTTGAATGTAAATCGGAGGAAAAGGGACTTTTCAGAATAAATATATTCTCCAATGTGAAATTAATACTTGCGGTACTTGTATCGATGACAGCTTTAATACTTGCGGTAAGTGTACCGCAGTTGCAGGTAATATTTGAAACGGTAACGCTTACCCGTGAACAGCTTTTGATTTCTCTGGGACTGAGTGCTTTGATACCATTCATATCGGGATTTTTTTCAAAAAAATAAAAAGGCGTTTCACGTGAAACGGGCGGTCAGATAAACTGACCGCCCGCAAATTTTAAGACAATTCCGCTTTAACCTCCGGAGAGTTCATAGCGTCATCAATAACCTCATCTTTGTACATATTATTTTCAAGAATTTCAGCAAGTTTATATATAGTATTCTGATTTTCGCAGTAGACTGCAAAAATATCCGTATCGCTGTCAAATTCAAGCTCTGAGCCGTCGAAATCGTTTATTCTTATGAGATACTTCACTATAGCCTGAATCAAATCGCCATTGCTGTCACAATCATAATTATCAAAAAGCTCCTGTCTGAAACCGCTTTCAATAGTAATCGAAAAGACTTCACCCAGATTGTCAATGTGATAAAAATTACTACTCATTTATTTTTTGATTACCTCTTTACGCATATATCGCTGAAGTGCCTGCGGTATTCGGATACTGCCGTCCTGATTGAGATTATTTTCAAGAAAGGCAATAAGCATTCTCGGCGGAGCAACAACAGTATTATTGAGAGTGTGTGGAAAATATTTTGCACCGTCCTCTGTTCTGACTCTGATTTCAAGGCGTCTTGCCTGAGCATCGCCGAGATTTGAACAGCTTCCGACCTCGAAATATTTTTTCTGACGTGGAGACCATGCTTCAACGTCAATGCTTTTTACTTTAAGGTCAGCAAGGTCACCGGAGCAACATTCAAGAGTACGGACAGGAATATCAAGGCTTCTGAAGAAATCAACAGTATTTGTATAGAGCTTTCTGAACCAGTCCATACTTTCTTCAGGCTTGCATACAACAATCATTTCCTGCTTTTCAAACTGGTGAATACGGTATACTCCCCTTTCCTCAATACCATGTGCGCCGACTTCCTTTCTGAAGCATGGAGAATAGCTTGTAAGAGTCTTAGGGAGTTCAGCTTCGGGAATAATAGTATCGATAAATTTTCCAATCATTGAATGTTCGCTTGTACCGATTAAGTATAAATCCTCGCCCTCAATCTTGTACATCATACCTTCCATTTCGGCAAAGCTCATAACACCGGTGACAACATCGCTTCTAATCATAAATGGCGGTATATAGTATGTAAATCCCCTGTCAACCATAAAATCCCTTGCATATGAGAGAATAGCAGACTGAAGCAGAGCAATATCACCGCAAAGATAATAGAAACCGTTACCGCTTGTTTTTCTTGCACTGTCGATATCGATACCGTTAAGATTTTCCATAATATCGACATGGTAAGGAACTTCAAAATCGGGAACGAAAGGCTCACCGAATTTTTCAACTTCAACATTTTCGCTGTCGTTCTTGCCAATCGGAACGCTTTCATCAATTATATTTGGGATAACGAGCATAATTTCACGGATATCGGATTCAAGCCTGACTTCGAGAGCCTCTTTTTCCTCAAGAGTTTTTCCGATTCCGGTAACTTCTGCCTTAACCCTTTCGGCTTCGTCCTTCTGCCCCTTAGCCATAAGACCGCCGATAGTTTTGCTCATAGATTTTCTTTTATTCCGGAGGTCGTCACATTCAGTTTTAGTAGCACGGTAAAGCTTGTCAAGTTCAACAACCTTGTCAACGAGTTCAAGCTTTTCTTCCTGAAATTTCTTTTTAATATTTTCCTTAACAAGTTCGGGATTGGTTCTTATAAGCTTAATATCAATCATTTTAAAAAAACTCCTTAATAATTATTAATGCGTTTCACGTGAAACGCTTTTATTTCATATCATCGACAAGCTTGTCTGCGATAGAGGACAAATCATCTTTATCATAAAATTCAAGAATAAGCACGCCCTTATTTTTTCCGTAATCGACTTTAACCTTTCTTCCGAGATGTTCCCTTAAAGAGATTTCCATTTCGGTAAAATAGCTGTCGGAATTTTTTGAGGGCCTGACTGATTTCTGAGAAGTTTCAGGCTGTTTTGCGAGTTTTTCAATCTGTCTTACAGAAAGATTTCCGCTTATAGCTTTTTCAGCAGTTTCAATCATACGCTGTTCATCATCAAACATAAGCAGAGCCTTTGCATGACCCGATGTAATTTTACCGTCTCTTAAAGCGTCTGTTACAAAATCGGGCAGAGTAAGTATTCTTATTGAATTTGATATATAGGAGCGTGATTTTCCTGCAATTTTAGCAATTTGCTCTTTAGTCATACTGAAATTGTCAATGAGGTATTTATAACCTTCAGCTTCTTCAATTGGGTTAAGGTTTTCACGCTGAAGATTTTCCGCCATAGCAATCTGCATGGTCTGAAAGTCATCAAGCTCCCTGATATTCACGGGGACTTCATCAAGTCCAGCCATTCTTGAGGCTCTCCAGCGTCTTTCTCCTGCAACAATCTGATAAGAGCCATTCGGGAGAGGACGCACGAGAATAGGCTGAAGAACACCATGTTCCCGAATCGAATCCGCAAGGGCTTCTATGCCCTCATCGCTGAAAAATTTACGGGGCTGGTCTCTGTTTGGTTCAATTTCCGATACTCTCAGAGTACGCTTGACCTGAACTTCAGTTGAATTGTCATCAAAAAGGCTTTCAAGCCCGAAACCAAGTTCACCTTTAGCCATTTAAAAAATTATCCTTTCATTATTTTGCACGTGAAAAAATTCCGAATTTTTTCTTTTCTACAGCGACAGGCTCACCCAGAATTTCACGTCCGAGATTAGCATAAGCTTCAGCACCTTTTGATGCCTTGTCATAATACATGATAGGCTTTCCGTAACTTGGAGCTTCTGAGAGTCTGACATTGCGGGGAATTTTAGTCTGAAAAATCTTATTCGGGAAGAATTTGTCAACTTCCTTTACAACCTGATTGGCAATATTAAGACGTGAATCGAACATAGTAAAGAGAATACCCTCAATATCAAGGGAGGGATTATAATTAGTTCTTACTATTTTCAGGGTATTTGTCAGCTGAGAAAGTCCCTCAAGAGCATAAAATTCAGCGAGCATGGGGACGATAACCCTGTCACTTGCAACGAGACCGTTAATAGTCATAAGTCCGAGAGCAGGCGGACAATCGATAAAAATAAAATCGTAGTCGAGCTTACAGGTAAGCAACTGCATTTTAAGACGATTGGTACGGTTTTCAATATTGATGAGTTCCACTTCACAGCCGGCGAGATTTGAATTAGCCGGAATTATAGACACATTCTTATAATCGGTATGAATAACAGCGTCCTGAATCCTTACCTTTCCTATTAAGACATCATAAGAGGATTTATCGACATTCTTTTTCTTGATGCCAAAGCCTGTAGTTGTATTACCCTGAGGGTCTATATCAACGCAGAGAACTTTAAAATCTCTTGAGCCAAGATAGGAAGCAAGGTTCACAACAGTAGTAGTCTTGCCGACACCGCCTTTCTGATTGGCAACTGCAATAATTCTGCCCATAAAATCATTCCTTTTTAATAAAATATTATATAGCTATTATAGCACGTTTAAAGGACTTTGTAAAGCATAATATATATTTTTTTGCAAAACGTTTCACGTGAAACGGAGAAGCTAAAAAAAAATGCCGTTTCACGTGAAACGGCGGAAATAAAAAAAGTTAAGAGAGAAACAGCGGTTCTATAATTTTTACAGCTAAAAACTTGTACGTTAAAGCCGTATTCTGACAAATAGAAAACACTTTTTTACAGGCAGGCACTCCCCTGCCGTGCTGATTTTAAGCGTTTCACGTGAAACGCTTTATATCATGGTTCATTTTTTGACACAAAGAGTTCTGAATCCTTGTTGCTGTCAATAGGTATTCTGACTCTGTATTCAATGTACTCCTCGTTCTGGATTTTTTTGGAATCCGCATCAATACCGGCTGACTGCATAGTTTCAATAGCTTTATTTATGGTATTGACGAATATTTTCACATTCTGAAAGACTTTGGAGCGGGTTCTGTAGCTTTGCCTGACTTTTTTCTGACCTATGTAATCTTCAACGAGCTTTTCTGTGCGTTCAACATTGAGCTTATTTTTAATAACTTTTTCAAGAATATTCATACGTTCCTCACAGCTTCCGAGCTTGAGCAAGGCTCTTGCATGGCGTTCAGTGAGATTGAAATTCATAATAAGTTCACGTTCCTCCGGAGTAATTCTGAGAAGACGGAGCTTATTGGCAATAGTACTCTGAGCCTTTCCGAGCTTTGAAGCCGCATCTTCCTGAGTCATTCCGTAGTATGAGATAAGCTTTTCGATAGCAGCAGCCTCATCAAAAAATGATAAATCCTGTCTCTGAATATTTTCCACAAGAGCGAGGATAGCTGAATTTCTCTCGCTTATATCATGAACGATACAGGGAACAACCTGCAAACCGCACATCTTAGCAGCACGCAGACGACGTTCGCCTGCAATCAATTCGTATCTTTCACCTGATTTTCTGACGGAAAGAGGCTGTAAAATGCCGTTCTGACCTATGGATTCCGCAAGTGACCTTATATCCGAGTCATCGAACTCTGTACGAGGCTGATGAGGATTGGGGACAATGAGGCGGACATCAATTTCAATAACTTTATTAATCTGTTTGTCTTTGGTAAAATTTAAAAATCCTGCCATAGTTAACACTCCTTTGCAATTAAGTATAGAGTAATTCTATCACAGAATATTTATAAATTCTACTGAAAAAATCCGCTGTTTTACGACAAAACAGCGGATTAAGCGACATATTCCGACAGAATCAGAGCGGATTCTTTTTAATCTGACCGCTGTTTCTGGGGAATTTTGTCAAAGTATGCGATATTTTTCTGATAACAACAATTCTTCTGGAATCATTTTCAAGGGAATAATCGATATTCCTTTCAAAAGCACCGCCGAGAATTTTCACGGAATTGCGTGCATTATCGATATTTTCAGAAAATCCCTTCATAGATATGAAAAGACCGTCTTTTCTGACAAACGGAAGACAAAATTCGCTTAAAGCGGAAAGATTTGCGACAGCCCTTGCACATGAGACATCAAACTTTTCACGGAAATCCGGATTTCTGCCGAAGTCCTCAGCACGTCCGTGAATAAAATCAGCCTGAATGTCAAGTTTTTCGCATAGAAGCTTTAAAAATGTTATGCGTTTATTCAGACTGTCAAGAAGAGTAATTTTAATATCAGGTCTGAAAAGCTTCAAAGGCACTGAGGGAAATCCCGCACCTGTCCCGACATCTATCAAAGAAGCATTCTGAGGAATGGAGCAGTATTTTTCAATGAGAACAGAATCCAGAAAATGCTTTATAAGAATCTGATTTCCGTCAGTAATAGCAGTAAGATTTACATTCTGATTATATTCAACAAGAAAATCAGCATAGACAGCGAATTTATTATAAACATCTTCGGAAAGTCCGAGATTATATTTTTCAAACAAATTTTTTGAATACTGGTAATCAGGCAACATATATTTAACTCCTTTTATGCTGTTCAAGCCATACTATTAATAATGATACGTCAGCGGGTGAGACACCGGAAATTCTTGAAGCCTGACCGATTGAAACCGGCTTTACTTTATTAAGCTTTTCAGCAGCTTCAAGACGCAGTCCCCTGATAGTTGAGTAATCAACATTTTCCGGAAGGGATTTTTTTTCAAGCTTATGCATAGTTTCAATCTGTGCAAGTTGTTTGTCAATATATCCGGCATATTTAATCTGAAGTTCAACCTGTTCACATACTTCAGAAGAAAGCTTCGGACGGCTGGAATCAAATGGAGCAAGCATTTCATAATTAAGCTGAGGACGGCGAATCAGGTCGGCGAGCTTACAGCCTGTTGAAAGAGGAGCAGTATTGTTTTCAACAAGAAAAGTGTTGATTTGTTGAGACGGAGCAATATTAAGATTTGAAACTCTTTTGATTTCCTTTTCAATAAGCTGACATTTCAACTTCAGATTGTTGAAAACTGTTTCAGATACCAGACCTATTTTATAACCGATTGGAGTCAGTCTCTGGTCGGCATTATCCTGACGGAGAATAAGTCTGTATTCGCTTCTTGAAGTCATCATGCGGTATGGGTCGGAACAGCCCTTTGTAACGAGGTCATCAATAAGAGTACCGATATAGGAGCTTGAACGCTCAAGAATCACAGGCTCTTTTCCGAGAATTTTAAGAGCAGCATTTATACCTGCAACGATTCCCTGAGCCGCAGCTTCTTCATATCCGGAGCTTCCGTTGAACTGACCAGCACCATATAATCCTTTAAGCTGTTTAAACTCAAGAGTAGGAAAAAGCTCTGTAGGGTCGCAGCAGTCATATTCAATGGCATATGCCGGACGCATTATTTCAACATTTTCAAGACCCTTTATAGTTCTGAGAAAGGCAAGCTGAACATCTTCGGGAAGAGATGAAGACATACCCTGCAAATAATATTCATCAGTTTCAAGACCCATAGGCTCAACAAAAAGCTGATGTCTCGGCTTATCGGAAAATCTTACAATTTTGTCCTCAATAGACGGACAATAGCGAGGGCCAACACCTTGAATTTTTCCGGAATAGAGCGGCGAGCGGTCAAGATTTGAGAGAATAACCTCATGAGTATTTTGATTAGTATATGTAACAAAACAGCTTACTTTATTTTCAAGCTTTGAAGAATCGGTTGAAAATGAAAACGGAACAATATTTTCGTCGCCGTCCTGACGTTCCATAACGGAAAAATCAAGGCTTCTTTTGTGAACTCTGCAAGGCGTACCGGTTTTAAAGCGACGGATAGTTATACCATTTTCAATAAGGCTCTGAGATAAAAAGGTACTCGGCAAAGCGGAATCAGGGCCGCTCTCATATGAAGCCTCACCTATATGAATTTTGCCTTTAAGGTATGTGCCGGTAGCGATTATAACAGCTTTAGCATCATATTCCGCACCAAGCTTTGTACGGATACCGGTTATTCTGCCGTTTTCAGCTATAATACCGGAAATTTCAGCCTGTTTCACAAAAAGATTTTTCTGGGACTCGCATACTTTTTTCATATAATTATGATACATAACACGGTCTGCCTGAACTCTGAGGCTGTGAACCGCAGGACCTTTTCCCCTGTTAAGCA
This sequence comes from Oscillospiraceae bacterium, assembly GCA_029005335.1. Lineage (GTDB taxonomy): Bacteria > Bacillota > Clostridia > Oscillospirales > Ruminococcaceae > Ruminococcus. The sequence continues at coordinate 10,428 of JAQXFT010000055.1, read as the reverse complement.
TACGGCTCTGAATAAAGCACTTGTCAGCAGCCTTACCCATTTCACCGCCCAGAGCATCAATTTCACGTACAAGATGACCTTTAGCAGTACCGCCGATTGACGGATTACAGGGCATATTTGCAATCTGGTCAAGAGATATGGTAAAAAGGGCAGTTTTGCAGCCCAGTCTTGCGGAAGCAAGTGCAGCTTCAACGCCGGCATGACCTGCACCTACTACAGCAACATCAAAGGAATCCATTTTATAATTCATAAGAAACACCTCTAAAGAAGCGTTTCACGTGAAACGTTTTTCAGTAAATCATATTATGCGTTTCACGTGAAACGGATATTATTTTCCAACGCAAAAACGTGAAAAGACTTCATTTACGACGGCTTCAGAAGCTTTTTCGCCGGTAAGCTCAAGAAGTGACTGCAAAGCCTCATCAATAAGAACAGTAACAGCATCAAGCATTACTCCTGATTCAAGAGCGGATATAGCTTCATTTATCTGAGACAATGACATATCGACGCATTTTTTCTGACGTTCATTTGAGACAGTACCATTATCGAAATTAATTTCAGAAGCCTCAAATATATTCTCAACAGCAGACTGTAATTTTTCTATGCCGTCATTATTTTTAGCTGAAATCATAACAGTATTCTGAATATACTTATTAATAGTCTGTTCATCAGATACAATCTGCTTGTCGGATTTGTTTATTACAGCGATACAGGGTTTATTTTTAAGCTTATCCAGAATCCTGAAATCGTCCTCACACAGCGGACAGCTTCCATCAAAAACGGCAATAATAAGGTCGGCTTCATCAAGCTTTCTGAAGGCTATATCAACACCTATTCCCTCAATAACATCAGAAGTTTCACGTATACCTGCAGTATCTGAGAGCCTGAGGACGAGTTCACCGAGTCTGACAGATTCCTCAATAACATCACGGGTAGTACCGGCAATATCAGTTACAATACTTCTTTCAAAACCGCTGAGGCAGTTAAAAAGCGTAGATTTTCCGACATTAGGGCGACCGACAATGACAGTATTTATTCCGTTTTTAAGGATTCTTCCATAGTCATAGCCCTTTATAAGGCTTTCGAGTTCAGCTTTTACATCATTAAGTTCAGATTCAAGGACAGCAGGTTCGACCTCCGGAATATCATCTTCGGGGTAATCCGCCCATGCGGAGAGGTCCCCGAGAATTTTAACAAGCTTTTCACGCACGGAAGTAATTTTGTTGAAAACTGCTCCTTTCCGGAGGTTCTCAGCCATTTTAAGTTCAGTATCCCCCTTTGCGGAGATAATATCCATAACGGCATCAGCCTGAGTCAAATCGAGTTTACCGTTTATAAAAGCACGCTTTGTAAATTCTCCTGCACCGGAGGGTTCAGCACCGTTTTTCAATATAGTGCGTAAGATTTTTTTAGTTACAAACAATCCCCCATGACAGGATATTTCAGCGACATCTTCGCCGGTATAGCTGTGCGGAGCTTTGAAAACCGTCAGAATACACTCATCAATAAGCTGACCGTCATCATAAACATGACCATAGGCACAGGTATAGCCTTTCATATCAACAGCCCTTTTTCCGTTCGGAGCTTTAAAAACCTTGTCAGCAATTTCGAGGGCAGAATCGCCCGATATACGGATAACAGCAATTCCCCCCGGAGCGTTCGGGGTGGAAATACCTGCAATAACAGACATAAAATCACACCTTTTCTGAAAAAAAGCCGTCCGCAGAGGGACGGCATTAATCTTAAATATTATTTTGCATAAACACCACAAGTCATAATTTCTATGCCTTTTACAGTACATCTATGGATTTCAGAATTCGATTTTTCCATAAAGACCGCCCTCTATAGAATCCTCAGGCCTGGGCTTTTTGTAATCCTTTTCAAAGCTTGTAGAGAGGTCAATATCCTTGTGTTCACGGCGAGGTCTTTTTCTGCCGTTGAAATTTTTACCGCCTTTACCCTTTGGCTTATCGGAATTTTTCTTTTTTGGGTTATCAGATGAGATTATAATTTTTCGGTAAGGCTCTTCACCGACGGAGCGTGAAGAAACGCCGTCAATCTGAGAGATTGCAGAATGAATAACACGTCTTTCATAAGGATTCATAGGCTCTAATGGCTGTGAACGTCCTGTTTTAAGGACATTTCTGGCAACCTTTGAAGCAAGCTGCTGCAAAGTAACCTTTCTTTTTTCCCTGTATCCGAAGCAGTCTATAGTAATGCGGAAATACTCATTATCGCCCTTATTTGAAATCATAGATGACAAATACTGAAGAGCATCAAGAGTTTCACCACGTCTGCCGATAATAGTACCATTGCTGTTGCTTTCGAGTTCAATAACAGCACCTGTATCATTCTGATATATTTTAGCACTTGCATTTAATCCCATAGCAGAAAGTACCGAAATAATATAATCTTTTGCAATTTTAGCCTTTGGATTAAGGAGTGCTTCATCTTCGATAAGGGTAAAGTTATCAAGAGAATATTCCTCCTCATCATCAGGAAATGCTTTTTCGGGTTCAACGGGAGCTTCCGCAGGCTTTTCGGGTTCAACGGGAGCTTCTGCAGGCTTTTCGGGTTCAACGGGAACTTCCGCAGGCTTTTCGGGTTCAGCGGAAATTTCTGCAGGCTTTTCGGGTTCAGCGGGAGCTTCCGCAGGTGTATAAACAGCCTCAACCTCAGCATCAGTGCTTCCCAGGCCGAAAAAGCCTTTTTTAGGTTCTTTAATGATATTAAAGCTGATTTCATCAGCACTGACGCCAAATTTCTTTGAAGCGAGCTTTTTAGCCTCATCGATAGTTTTTGCTTTAAAAATTTCGGTCATTTCAAACAACCTCCCTTTTAAAAATTAATTTTCATAGGTATCGCCATATTTTTCGGCAATTCTCTGCCGTGCATTTTCAATAACAAGCTCATCTTCAGGAGTGCATACATAGTCTGAATCGGAGTATTTTTCGTTCATTTTTTCACGTGCATCATTTATTTTCTGTCGGTTATAGTTATTGATTTCATTACGTGAGAGCTTTCTGCCGTTTTCGTCATATATGGTCTGACGTTGTTTTTGCTGTTCAGCCTCAATAGCCTGCTGTTGTTCAAGCATTTTCTGCATAAAGGTTTTTTTACCGCCGTTGACCTCGGCATATTTTTTAGCTTTCTGACGGTCTTTTTCTACAATAACAGCGATTCTTTCATCAGAGAAATAGCAGTTGAGGGCAAGATTTATAACAAATGAGAAAAGTGAGGAAAGCATCCAGTAAAAGCCTACACCGGCAGGAACCTGAAATGCAAACCATACCGAGAAAAGTGGAAGAATATACAGATAAGCCGTCATACAGCCCATTGATGCCATAGCGGGATTCTTTTTTTTCTGATGAATCTGCATATAGACAGTCTGCAGAAGCTGTGCAGCACCGGCAAGGACAGGAATCAGAAAAAGGCTGATAGTTTCAGCATTCCAGAATTCCGGACGAAATTCAGGAGTAGCACCGAGATTTATTCCGAAAAGCTGGAAGTTATTACAGAATTCCGTGACTTCTGAGGTAAATTCCGACCCAAGCTCACTGAATTTCTCAGGAAAGTTTTTAAACTGTTCAAGAGTGATAAGCTCACGCCGGAGGTCATTGGACTGTATTCCCTTTCCGCCTATAATACCGGAAGCGATATTAACCGCATCAGCAACAACACCTTTTCCGAAATCGAGGATATGAGTCAGAGGGCGGTAAACAACGTCAAGAACGCCGAAAATAAGAACCATCTGAATTACGGCAGGCAGACAAGAACCCATAGGGTTGACGCCCTCCTCCTGATACAGCTTCATCTGTTCTTCCTGAAGCTTCTGGGGGTTATTCTGATAACTTTTCCGGAGCTTTTCGAGCTTCGGATTAAGAGCCTGCATTCTTGCGGAGCTTTTTTGAGTTTTATAGCTTACGGGGAGGAATATAATCTTTGTAACGAGCGTAAAAATGATGATAGCAACGCCGTAATTATTTACAAGATTATAAATCAGTCTCATAAGGAAGCCGAAAGGGATTCCGAAAATATCATACAAAAAGCTAAACAAAACAAATACCTCATTTTCAATTCTAAATTAAAAAATCAATGCCTGCCGGATTTGAAAGAAAATCTTTCGGGAACAGGGTCGATACCACCCAGCGACCATGGATTACAGCGTAAAATCCGCCATGAAGCGAGCAGAAATCCCCGTATGAAGCCGAATTTTATAAATGCCTCAAGAGCATACTGACTGCATGACGGATAATATTTACAGCAGGGTGGGAACAGCGGCGAAATAAAACGCTGATAGAGCTTTATCAGAGCGATAAAAATATATTTCATAAATCAGGGAGTTCCGAAAAGGAGTCTGTTTATTTCAGGAATACCGTATTTACGCAGATAACAGCTTAATTCCTGAGATTTGGCGGAGCATACCGCAGACCTTGCAACGATTACAATATCTATGCCGAGAGGCATAAGACATTCATTTTCACGGTAAGCCTGACGGATAATTCTTTTGGCACGGTTACGGTGAACGGCATTTCCGATTTTTTTACCGGCAGTAATGCCGAGACGGTTAAAGGGCAGATTATTTTTCCGCACATATATGACGATATTTTTAGATGCGGTAAATTTTCCCTTGCGATAAAGTACAAGGAAATCCTTGTTATCATTCAGAATTTCAGTATAAAGCATAAAAAATCACACCGGAGACAGAATATGTTAAACAGACATAACAAAAAAGACCACAAAAAAAATTTGTGGTCCGACTCGTTAGTAGGTTAACCTTGCTCTTCCCTTTGCTCTCCTACGAGCTAAAACCTTTCTTCCGTTACTGGTAGCCATTCTTTTCATAAAGCCATGCTCTTTTTTTCTGTGAAGTTTTTTAGGCTGGTAAGTTCTTTTCATAGCTTAAATCCTCCTTTCAGGGTTATATAAAAATGCCGGACGACAGCATATAAAGCGATATCAGAATATCAGCACTATTTGATTATATCTCAAAAAAATCAATATGTCAAGTAATCTGAGAAATTTTTTTTTATTAATCAAAATTTTATTTATTACCGTACAAATAACGTCTGAAAATGAGGTTTTTTTTTGACATAGTGACGACAAAAACGGTTAATTTCTGTAAAAGTTTTCAGAAAAAGTTCTTGATTTTCGGAATGGCGTGTGATATAATGGAATCAATGCAATTAACACAATTAAAATGCTGAAAAAAAATACGGAGGTAAAAATATGAATTCCTTTTCGGAAGTCTTTGAAGAAGTAAAAAAATACTGCGTCGAAGTAGGAAATATAGGAAATGTGCCAATGAAAACGTGGATAGGTTCTCTCCAGCCCGTGGAACTGAACGGAACAAATGCTGTTTTTAAAGTCCAGACAGAATTTCAGAAGAAAATAATAGAGCAGAGCTATGGGAATCTCCTCAGGGAAGCTTTCAAGACAATACTCGGTTTTCCGGTAAATTTCATAATAAAAGCCGAAAACGAACAGGGAGAAGAAGTCTCAGACTATACAGACGGAATAAGAAAGCATGAGGAGCTTGAAAGAAGCTATGAATTTGCTGAATATGACTACACTTTTGACACCTTCATCGAGGGACGTTCAAACGAATTTGCCCTTGCTGCGTGCAAAGCTGTAGCAAAAAACTGTTCATCAGGCGAGTATTCAATCGACTATAATCCGCTGTTTATATACGGGGCTTCCGGACTGGGCAAAACTCACCTTATAACGGCTATAGCAAACGAAATACGCAAAAACAGACCCTCTGCAAATATCGTGTATATAACAAGTGAGACATTCGGAAACGACCTTATAAACGCCCTGAATACGAAAGTTATTTCCGATTTTCACGAAAAATACAGGACTGCTGATATACTCCTGATAGATGATATTCAGTTCTTTGCACACAAAGAGAGAATGCAGGAAGAATTTTTCAATACGTTCTACAAACTCCATTCAGAGGGCAAGCAGATAGTCATAACCTCAGATAAACCGCCGAAAGAGCTTGTAACACTGGAAGAAAGACTGCGTACAAGATTTGAGGGAGGACTTATAGCAGATATTTCCGTGCCGGATTTTGAAACAAGAATAGCAATAATCAAGCGGAAAGCCGAGCTTTTAGACCTGAATATTCCCGGAGAAGTAGCGGAATTCATGGCAAACCGCCTTAAATCAAATATAAGACAGCTTGAGGGAGCAGTAAAAAAGCTTAAAGCATTAAAGCATCTCGCCGGAAGCTCTCCGTCAATATCAATGGCACAGAGCGTAATAAGGGATATTCTGACCGATGACCAGCCAATTCCGATAACCGTAGAGAAGATTATATCGGAGGTAGCGACGGTTTATGGCGTATCACCGGAGGATATACGCTCCAACAAGCGTTCATCACAGATTTCCACGGCAAGAAAGGTTGCAATTTATGTTGTAAGGGATATAACTCAGATGCCACTTGCATCAATAGGGCATGAGTTCGGAGGACGAGACCATTCAACCATAGTTTATGCGATAAATAATATCAGCGAAGCACTCAAAAAAGACATAAATCTTAATACTCTTGTGAGTGATATTATTAAAAATATTAAAGATAAAGGGCGAATGTAAAAATGAGTTTTCCACATAACTTTCAACACAATGTTGAAATAAGTGTTGAAAGAGTTTTCGCTATATTCAGACATTTCCGGCACATTTGGAATAGTTTTCAACATTTTCCACAATGACACTTTCAACAGAGTGTTGAAAGATTTGTTAAGGAATTTAAATATATGCCGAGTTTTCAACATTTTTTCCACAATTTTTCAACAGTGTGTTGAAACTTTGATTAAAGAATTTAAATATATGCCAAGTTTTCAACAATCTTTCAACATTTTTTCCACAATCTTTCAACAGTTTCAACATTTTTAAAAGATTTAAAAAAGTTTTCAACTTTTCAACATTTTTTCAACAATCGGGTGTTGAAAGATTCTGCCCTATATATCGTCGTTTCAGGCACTTTTCAACTTTTCCACAGCCCCTACTACTACTACTATCTTTTATTTGTTTTTTTTTGTTTTTTGCAAATTCCGAAAATATGAATTTTTTGTGAACAGAAAATTCAGAAAAAACTCAGATAAAATTTCAGATAAAGAAAGGATTTTTTAAAATGAAGTTTTCATGTGATAAGCAGTTTCTTTGTGAAGCAATTGTAAATGTTTCAAAGGCAGTAGCATCAAATTCAGCAATACCTGCACTTGAAGGAATAAAAGTCAAGGTAACTCCGAATCAGGTAGAGCTTACAGGCTATAATCTCGAAATAGGAATAACCACAGCACTTATGGCTATAACCGAAGGTGAAGGAGAATTTGTCATAGATGCAAGAATATTCAGTGAGATGACAAAAAAGATGCCTGATGACGTAATTGTATTTGAACTCAATGAAAATATGACTGTATCTATTTCAAGCGGAAATACTCAGTGTTCAATATCAGCAATGTCTGCTGAGGATTATCCGGAGCTTCCTGATATAGATAAAAATACAGCAATAAAGCTTCCGCAGGGAATACTGAAATCAATGATTTCACATACCAGATATGCTGTATCTTCAAGTGAAGTAAAGCCGATATTTACAGGAGAGCTTTTTGATATGGAAAACGGTTCATTCAGCATGGTGGCAATGGACGGCTTCAGACTGGCAATAAGAAACGAAAAAACAGAATATACAGGAAAGAGCTATTTTGTAGTCCCGAAGAAGACTCTTGCAGAGCTTTCAGGCCTTATAAGGGATAATGACGAGGAAAGGGAATGCAATATATACGTCAATCCCAAGAACGTTGTATTTGACATAAACGGCTATCTGATAATATCAAGACTCCTTGAGGGAGAATTTCATAACTACAGAACCAGTATACCCAAAGAATACAAAACAGAAGTAATTCTGAATACAAAGGACTTCATAACAAGCATGGAACGCTGTTCACTGCTTATAAACAACAAGAATAAAGCACCGGTAAAGTGTACATTCGGAGAAGAAGAGGCTCACATAGAATGCAGGACAGCACTCGGAGAAATAGACGATGTATTTTCAGTATCCATGACAGGTGAACCGGTCACAATAGGCTTCAACAATAAATTTATCCTTGATGCCCTGAGAGCCTCAGAATGTGACAAGGTGAGAATACAGCTCAGCGGTTCAACAAAGGTAATCAAAATTCTGCCTATGGAGGGAGAGGATTTCATATTCCTGCTCATGCCGATACAGCTCCGGTAAAATCAGTTCAGAACTAAATTTATTTTTATTCTTGACAAATAATTATTTTTATATTAAAATTATATATAAGGGTTTTTTGTTTAAGGAGATTTTTTTATGAATGAAATATCAATCATGACGGAATATATAAAGCTTGACTCGCTTCTGAAATATACAGGAATGGCGGAGACAGGCGGACTTGCAAAGGAAGCTATAAAAAACGGCGAAGTTATGGTAAACGGCGAAGTCTGTACCATGAGAGGAAAAAAAATCAGAAGCGGAGATTCTGTCTCATTCAACGGCAATGAGGTAACAGTAAGGTGATAATAACCTCATTCCGGACAGAGGGCTTCAGGAATCTCAGGTCAGTAAACTTTATGCCGGATGAAAAGTATAACATCATTGTGGGAAAAAATGCACAGGGCAAGACAAATCTTCTTGAAGCCATGTGGATTCTGACAGGCTGTAAGAGCTTCAGAGGCTCAAAGGAAAAGGATTACATCGCTCTTGACGGAAACAGAATGTTCAGCGAAATATGCATAAGGGATTCACAGAGAGAACAGAAAATATCCTTTGAACTGAAAAAAGGCACGGCATCTGTAAAGAATCTTCTGCTGAACGGAGTGAAAATAAAGGGAACAAGCGGACTTTTTGATGTTTTCAAGTGCATAGCGTTCACTCCGGACGATACGGAGATAATAAAAGGGCCTCCCGAAAAACGACGTAATTTTATCGATATGGCTTCTTCACAGCTCAATACGCAGGCTGTATTGCATATAACAAGACACAGCGTTATCATGAATCAGAGAAATGCTCTGCTGAAAAATATATTTCAGGGTAATTCCCGTTCCGAAGAGCTTACAGCATGGGACAGACAGGCATCAAAAGAGGGTGCATATATATCATATATGCGTCATGAGTATATAAAACAGCTCAGCGAGGTATGCCGAAACCTTTACGGAAAAATAACAGGCGAAAAGGAACAGCTTGAAATTTCATACCGCTCCAACGTCTTCAGGGAATCAGATTTTGAAAAACCGTTCGGAAACGAGGCAATACAGCATTATTACAGCAGAATGCGTGAAATGTCAGAATATGACATAAAAACAGGCTGTACGCATACGGGAGCAAACCGTGATGAGATAATAATAAAAATAAACGGGTGCATTGCAAAGGATTTCGGCTCACAGGGACAGATAAAGAGCATTGCACTTGTGATAAAGCTTGCACAGGCACAGATATATTCACAGAAAAGCCGTGAAGCTCCGGCGGTTTTTCTCGATGACTTAATGGGGGAACTTGACGAAAGCCGTCAGAGACTTGTATTTGATATAATAAAAAATATGCAGGTTTTTATAACTACATGCAACGAAAGTGCGTTACTGCCTGAAATCAAGGGCAGAATAATCCGTATAGGGAACGGAGAGATAATATGATATATCTTCATACAGGAAACGGCTTTTCAGTAAAAATAAGCGATATACTGGGGATTTTTGATATCGAAAACACCACAACCGACGGAAAGTATACAAGGGAATACCTTGAACGTGCGGAAAAAGAAAAACGCTGTATATATACAACTACGGAAATGCCGAAAAGCTTCATAGTAACGGTGGAGGACGGTGAGGAGAAAATATATATATCACAGCTTTCCGTTTCAACTCTCAGAAAAAGACTTGAATAAAATTTTTTTACTTAGTCAGCTGATAAAAATCAGCTGTTGACATAGATTTGACTGCTTAAACAAATGGAGGTAAAATAATGGCACAGCAGAATCAGAATTACGATGAAAACGATATACAGGTTCTTGAAGGGCTTGAACCGGTAAGAAAACGTCCGGGAATGTATGTTGGTTCAACAGGTGCAAAGGGACTTCATCACCTTGTATACGAAATCGTTGACAACTCCATTGACGAGGCACTTGCCGGATTCTGTACGGAGATAACTGTTGATATACTCCCAGATGACGTTATATGCGTCTCTGACAACGGCAGAGGCATACCGGTAGGCATACACCCCAAGGAGAAAATCTCAGCCGCTACGGTGGTCTATACGGTCTTACACGCAGGGGGCAAGTTCGGATGCGGAGGCTACAAGGTTGCCGGAGGTCTCCATGGCGTTGGTGCTTCAGTAGTAAACGCTCTCTCAGAATGGCTTGAGCTTACCGTCAGGGACGGAGAGCATATATATTTTCAGCGTTTTGAAAGAGG
>JAQXFT010000054.1 GCA_029005335.1 Oscillospiraceae bacterium | reverse complement strand
CTCATCTGGTAGAGCGCCACCTTGCCAAGGTGGAGGTAGCGAGTTCGAGCCTCGTAATCCGCTCCAATGGCGCTATAGCCAAGTGGTAAGGCGTGGGTCTGCAACACCCTGATCCCCAGTTCAAATCTGGGTGGCGCCTCTTATAGCATCTGAAGTCCATGGGTATTTCTTGCCCGTGGACTTTTGCTTTGTATAATGGAGTAGCTTCTGATTTGCAGAATTATACAAGACAATCGGCATATGATTTGCGTGAAATACTCGCAAGAGATAAGGATTTTGTAAAGGCTGTTATAAAAGCAAAGCCCACTTATCTCGGAGACGCTGTTCCGGTCAGCGGAAATGGTGATGTTACTAATGACAAAATATTTTCGCCTTAATACTTGTAATTATAGTAAAAGTATGCTATAATGAAATATCAGTAAAAATTTGGTTTAAGCCTTTTCCGGAAAAAGGTTACCGCTTTAAAGTGAAAAAGGTTTTAGGTCAAGCTTTTTTCAGAAGACTTTCAGTAAAGTTCCGGAGAGCGGTGAATGGAGTTGAAAAAATGCCTATTACAGATTTTTTGGAAAGAAATGCCGAAAAATATGGAAGTGATATTTGTCTTACAGAAATAAATCCCGATATCCCCGAAGATAACGGAAGCACATGGAAGGAATATTCTCTTATCCAGACTGAATATATGGAACAGTATAAACGTGAAATAAGCTGGAAACAGTTTGACGATACAGCCAACAGATTCGCAAATATGCTTGTTGCAAGAGGTATCAGAAAGGGAGATAAGGTCGCAATCCTTCTTATGAATTGTCTTGAATGGCTTCCGATATATTTCGGAATACTTAAAGCCGGTGCAGTTGCAGTCCCGCTTAATTACAGATATACCGCTGATGAAATCAAATATTGCCTTGATTTGTCTGATTCATGTGCTATAGTATTCGGCAAGGAGTTTGTCGGACGTATGGAAGCAATATGCGATATTATTCCTGATATACGCCTTAAAATATTTGTAGGCAATGACTGTCCTACCTTTGCCAAAAGCTATGCAAGACTTATATCAAAATACGATACGTCAAAGCCTGATATTGAAATAACTGATGATGACGATTCCGCAATTTACTTTTCATCAGGTACAACGGGATTCCCTAAAGCCATTCTTCATAATCACCTTAGCCTTGTATCTGCTTGTGAGACAGAACAGAATCACCATTCACAGACTAAAGATGATACTTTTCTCTGTATACCTCCCCTTTATCATACCGGAGCTAAAATGCACTGGTTCGGAAGTCTTTTATCCGGCGGAAAAGCTGTACTTCTCAGAGGCATAAAGCCTGAATGGATTCTTAAAGCCGTATCTGATGAACAATGTACCATAGTGTGGCTTCTTGTGCCATGGGCTCAGGATATACTTGATGCTATCGACAGAGGAGACATAAATCTCAATGACTATAAGCTCGACCAGTGGAGACTTATGCATATAGGCGCTCAGCCTGTTCCGCCCAGCCTTATTAAACGCTGGAAAGAAAAATTCCCGAATCATCAGTATGATACAAATTACGGCTTGTCTGAATCCATAGGCCCCGGCTGTGTTCATCTCGGAGTAGAAAATATACATAAGGTCGGAGCTATCGGAATCCCCGGATATAAGTGGCAGGCTAAAATATGCGATACAGCCGGAAAGGAAGTTCCTCAGGGAGAAGTCGGGGAGCTTGCTGTAAAGGGCAGGGGAGTTATGAAATGCTACTATAATGACCCCGAAGCTACTTCCGCCGTACTCCGTGACGGCTGGCTCTTTACGGGAGATATGGCTCGTATTGATGAGGACGGCTTTATATATCTTGTTGACCGCAAAAAAGATGTAATAATTTCCGGAGGAGAAAATATCTACCCCGTACAGATTGAGGATTTTCTCAGAAGCCATTCTGCTATAAAAGATGTTGCAGTAATAGGACTCCCTGATAATCGTCTCGGCGAAATTTCATGTGCCGTAATCGAAATCAAAGATGGTTACACCTGTACTGACGAAGAAATAATGCAGTTCTGTAATTCTCTTCCGAGATATAAGCGACCCAGAAAAATCATCTTTGCTGATGTCCCGAGAAATCCTACCGGAAAAATTGAAAAACCTAAGCTCCGTGAAAAATACTGCGGAGGAAGCCTCGTAGAAGCTCAGATAAAATAATTATATAAGGGCGGATTTTATTCGCCCTGAAATTTTTTTGCAATTGTCCGCAAAGTGTGATATAATTATATCAGGTATGAATGCAAATTATTTTACGGAGGGAAAAAATATGAGAATCAGACATAAACCATGGGCAAAGCCGGAGCTTGATGCCTGTCCGTTCTGCATAGATAATCCGCAGGATTTCAAAGACAAATGGAATACGGTTTTTGAGGATAACTCAAAGCCGTTGTATATTGAACTCGGCTGTGGCAAGGGAGGATTTATTTCTCAGATTGCCGTTAATCACCCCGAAATAAATTTCATTGCTATGGATATAAAAAATGAAATGCTTGCACTGGCTAAAAGAAAAATTGAACAGTCTTATCGGGATTCCGGAAAAGATATAAACAACGTTAAAATATTTATCCAGAATATAGAACAGCTTCAGGAAACATTCGGTGAAAATGACCATGCTGAACGGATATATATAAATTTCTGCAATCCATGGCCTAAGAAGAAACATAAAAAACGTCGTCTGACGCATACACGCCAGCTTATGAACTATAAGAAATTCCTTAAAGGCGAACTGTGGTTCAAGACTGATGATGATGAGCTTTTTGAGGAATCCTTTGAATACTTCCGTGAAGCAGGCTTCAGAATAAAATTCAGTACATGGGATTTGCAGGGTGAAAACAACATTGAAAACTTTGTCACTGAACATGAAAAAATGTTTACAGATGAAGGCAAAAAAATAAAATTTCTGATTGCAGAACCTGAAATAAACCAGATTTAATGGAGTATGGCAGATGGAAACAGAAAAAAATACAAAACACTTTTCTTTCGGAGCAGGCAGGGGAATAATTGCAGGAATAAGTGATTTTGCCGGAAGAACTGTTGCGAGGGCAAATACAATAAAAATTACGGCTGACCCGTCATCAATGAATACAAAAACCTGTTTCAGGGGATTGGGCTGTACAGTTTCAAGCGGTTCAACAAATCTTCTGCTTGATTATAAAACGCTTCATGCGGAGGCATATACAGAAATTCTCAGCCTGCTTTTCAAAAAGGAATACGGTGCAGAGCTTTCTCACATAAGGCTTGAGCTTGGTTCGGACGTAAATTCAGTATCAGGTACAGAGCCTTCCGTTATGCGTTCAGAAGATGACGAAAATGATATAATGAGAAGCTCCGGATTTATTTTTGTATCTGATGCACTTAAAATAAATCCTGATATTACTGTTGAGCTTATGAACTGCGGAGAGCCTTTCTGGGTAAAGAATGCATTTTCAGCCGGAAAGCGTAATGGCTACCGTGCGAGATACAACTGGTATCTTGAAACTATAAAAAGTGCCTACAGAACTCTTGGAATAAAATTTACCCATATAAACCCTGAAAAAGATGAAATTTCTGATTCTGAATGGCTGATGTATTTTGCAAAGCGTCTGAAATCTGAAAAGAATAAATTATATGATTACGGAAAGATAAAAATAATTTCCTCCGGCTGTAACAAGGAGCTTACGGAAAATGAGGAATTTAAAAAGTACGTGGATATTATAAACTTCCGTAACCCCGCAGATGCCATTGAAGATACCGGAAAGGAAATCTGGTATTGCGACGGAAAGTCCCCCGGAAATGTTCCGAGATTTGCTATAAACTGCGATGCAAGCGGAATCGCAGGAAAAAACAGCATAACAGATATAGCCTCTCAGATGATACTTGGATTTTCCGGAAAAAAAATGACTATGTATGAATTTTGTCCGGCAATCGCAGGATATTACAGCGGTACGAGTCACTTTCCGGCACAGCTTATAACAGCTAATTCGCCATGGTCAGGGCATTACAGCGTTAACAGCGGATTTTTTATGGCTATGCATTTTACAAGATTTGTCGGAGAAAACTGGCATTTTATTGATTCCGGAAATGAGAGCTGTATTGCACTTATGCCCGAAAACAAATCTGAACTTACTATGATATTCTGCAATGATACCCAAAAGCCTAAGGGTTATGCAGTAAATATTGCTTCCTGCAATATGGAGGGCAGAATCTTTAAAATAATTGAGACAAAAGCTCCTTGTCTCAACAAGCATTATGCTTCAAACTGGTTCAGGCAGACATATCAGAAAAAGGCTTCAAGAGGAAAATTTTATATAGAAGTAAAAGGGAGTTCGGTTCTTACCCTCACCACTCTGGATACTTCATTTGTAAAGGGCATAGATACTGTAAAAAGACCCTTGCTTAAACAAAAACGCCTTGAGCTTCCATATAAGGACAGCTTCTGTTATCCGTCGGTATTTGCCGGAACGAGAGGAAGCTCTCCTCTCCTTACAACCGATTTGGGAGGGTGCTTTGAAATATCCGGAAATCTCCTGCAACAAAAGGTCAGAGCTGATATGCTTCCCGAAAACAGTATTTTCCGTGACACTCCATATCCAATAACCTGCCTTGGCGATGATTCATGGGTAAATTATTCTGCTGAAATTGAATTTTTCCTTGATACTTTTTCAGAGGATAACTATGCCGGAATAGGCGTTCACTATTATTCCTCATGTGCGTGTGAAAATACGGCAGAATGTGGCTGTTCCGTAAAGGTGTATGCTGACGGTCACGCTGATATATATTTCATGGACAAAATTATTTTATCTGTCAGAACTGATAATCTCAATAAAAACCGCTGGAATAAAATAAAAATACTTGCCCTTGCAAATATCTATATGATATATCTTAACGATAAATTTATCGGGGATTTTGAGGAAAAAAATATAATCTGCCCATGCGGACGTGTTGCATTGTTAAGCGGATTCTATGAAAATAAATTCCGCAATCTTAAAGTTAATCCTGTCAGCGGAACTGTTGAATATGCCGACCGTATCGATGCACTTTCATCTTTAATCAGCTATACGAGAGATGCATATGGTGACTGTGAGGCATCATATAAATACAGCAACCGTACCAATGTAACTCTGGGGGAATATACATCACTTGAACTGGAATATACCGGTTATGGCTTTGCACTCTGCGGAACGGTTGAACATGCCGAGCTTGAAATAGAGCTTGACGGCAACAAAATATCCGTTGATAATATCGAAGTAGGCGGAACTCAGTATATGCAGGCTTTTTACAGAATGAAAAATGTCGCATACAATAATCATAAAATCCGTATAAACGTATTAAGCGGAGAAATTATTCTTGACTCTGTGCTTGTATTCGGCAATCTGGAAATACTACCTGAAAAAAAGTCCTCGCAGACTGAGAAACCATCGAAAAAATTTTCGATTCTGGAATTTTTCGGGTTTAAAGAATAATGTATGGTGCGATTTTTGGAGATATTATCGGCTCTTATAATAAAAAAGCCTCTGCATGAGCCGTTCTGATATGACCATGAAAAAAGCTGTCAATAAATTTAATAAAAAATACTGTATAACAAAGGGCGGATAGAAGAAATAATATCCGCCCTGTTTTATTTAGCTTATGAATTTTTCTTAGCCTCGATTTCTGCCAAAGCGTCTTTTCTTGAAAGATTGATTCTGCCCTGACTGTCGATTTCGATAACCTTTACAACGATTTCGTCGCCGATTGAAACAACGTCTTCAACGTTTTCCACTCTGTTTTTATCGAGCTTTGAGATATGCACAAGGCCATCTTTTCCGGGAGCAATTTCAACAAAAGCACCGAAATTCATGATTCTTACAACCTTGCCCTTATATATTGCACCGACCTCGGGGTCATTTGCGATAGTGTGGACAATCTGCAGAGCCTTTTTAACATTATCTTCATCAATACCGCTGATAAATACATTTCCGTCGTCGCTGATATCAATTTTTACGTCACATTCTGCGGAAATTTTCTGGATAACCTTTCCGCCCTGACCGATTACTTCACGGATTTTGTCAACCGGAATCTTAGTCTGCTTCATTTTCGGAGCATACTTGTTTAC
>JAQXFT010000053.1 GCA_029005335.1 Oscillospiraceae bacterium | reverse complement strand
ATGGAAACTCCGGCAACTTCAAACGGCAAATATACTTCATCAACTAATGTAAGTCTTCAGGCTGGTACTCTTATTTTCGCAAAAGAGGGCAACAATGTTGTATCAGTTCTCACAGTTCCAAGTGATATAAATATGAGCAATGGTGCAGTACAGTTCTATTCAGACAGAGCAAGTTCAGGTGTTCAGATTTCTTCAGGCGGAACATATGATGGATACCTCAACTCCGATGGCTACGGCGACGGAAGCACTGAAGAACCGATTGTAACTACTGCAACAACAGCTCCTTCAGTAACTACAGAAACAACAACTACTACAGTAACATCAGCTCCCGTATCCTCAGCAACAACCGGAAACAATACAAGACCTACAAGACCAGGACAGACAACTACAGCCGTTACAGAAACTACCAGACCCACAACAACTACTTCATCACAGACCCCCACAATACTCAGGGGAGATATAAACGGTGACAATTCAGTTAAAATCGCTGATGTAGTAGCAATGTCCGCATATGTCGGTGACACGCAGTCAAATACTCTCAGCAGTGAGGCAATAATTGCAGGAGATATTCACAATACCGGTGATGGCATTACCTCAGGTGATATCCTTATGCTCCAGCAGTATATTGCACAAATCATAACAGAGCTTTAATCAATAATTACAGGGCGGATATATTATTTATCCGCCTTTGATATTTTATATAAAAATTACAAAAATGCTATTGACATCAGAGATATAATATGTTATAATATTACAAATAATATCTGAGAAAGAGGTCATATTTATGAATGATGAATTTTATACTCCTGATGCCAATGATGAATATGAGGAAGAAAATCCTGTTATAACTCTGCTTGATGACAACGGTGAAGAAGTTCACTTTGAAATCCTTGATGCCTTTGAATACAAAGGAAAAAATTATACCGTTCTTCTTCCATATGAAGAAAGCGATGATGAAGTCGTTATCCTTGAAGTCATACACGGCGAAGATGAAGATGAATTTCTGTCCATCGACAAAGAAGACCTTCTGTATGAGATTTTTGATGAGTTCAAAAGACGCAATGCCGATTTTGATTTTGAAGACTGATAAAAATTCTTAAAAAATTTTTCCCTCTGATATTGTAATAATCATAAAAACATGATATAATATGATATTATGATATTACATACAGGGGGATTTATATGGATTTTTTTGATACACTTCTGAATATTGATGAAGATATTCTGCTCTATATTCAGGAAAACCTGAGAAATGCAAATACTGACACAATTATGAAAGCTGTAACGCATCTGGGAGATATAGGAATTTTCTGGATTTTGATGATACTGATACTTACATTAAGTAAAAAGTATGCGAAAACAGCTCTTATAATGGCAGTCACACTTTCACTGGGGCTTCTGATAACTAACCTTGTGCTGAAAAACAGCGTTCACCGCATAAGACCATTTCACGCTATAGAGGAGCTGTTTCCTCTTATAAACAAGCCTGAGGACTGGTCTTTCCCGTCAGGTCATGCCACAAGCTCAATAGGCTGCGGACTTGCAATGCTCAGAAATCTTCCGAAAAAATACGGCGTTACAGGCTTTACAATCGGAATACTGATAGCAATATCACGTGTATATCTGGGAGTACACTATACTACAGATGTAGCAGCCGGAGCTTTGATTGGTATTTTTTCAGCTTTTTCATCAGAAAAAATTGTAAACAAGGCGGACAGGATTATAAAAGAAAAACGCAAAGGAAAAAAGTCCCTGCATTAAGACAGGGACTTGATTTTTTTATCTGAGAAACTCTTTCATAAGGCTGTAGCCCTCTGAAATGTATATACCGGTTGATGCTGCATTTTTTTCGTTATATGAATCTGTACCTGATTTTTTTTCACGGCTGTCATAAATCATATAAGGGACAGGGTCATTTGTATGTGTTTTAAGTGAAAGAGGTGTGGGGTGGTCAGGAGTTACAAGCACCTTGAAATCCCCCATTTTTTCCAGAGCCTCAACTACCGGTGAAAGTATAAGCTTATCAATAAGCGAAATTGATTTTACCTTGTTTTCAGTTTCGTTTCTGTGACCGCATTCATCAGGAGCTTCAACGTGAATATATACGAAGTCCTGACCGTTTTCAAATTCCTTTATTGCAGCATCAGCCTTGCCTTTGAAGTTTGTATCAATATATCCTGTAGCACCTTCAACATTCACAACGTTCATATTTGAGAATTTGCCTATTCCTTTGAGCAGGTCTACTGCGGAAATCATTGAACCCTTAACGCCGTATTTTCCTTTGAAATCATCAAGATTTGCACGCTTACCTTCTCCCCAGAGCCACATACTGTTCGCAGGGCGGAGTCCCTTTGCGATTCTTTCCTTATTGAGCGGGTGGTCTTTGAGAAGCTCATATGATTTCTTCATAAGCTCATAGAGCTTTGAAGCGTTCGGATTTTTCGGAACATATTCCTTTATGGGTTTGCCTGTAATATCATGTGGAGGTGTGAGAGGAGCTATATCCATAGTACCGTTATTCCAGATAAGGCAATGGCGGTAGCTTACACCATTATAGAGCTTAAATTCATCATTGTTGAGGTGTTCAGCAAGATAATCAACAAGTATTTTTGCATCAGAAGTGGAAATATCTCCGGCACAGTAATCGATTATAGTTTTATCTTCATAATCCGGCTCATCTGAAAGTGTTACAAGGTTACATCTCAGAGATACATCTGTATCCTTCATATCAATACCGATACTTCCGGCTTCAAGCGGAGAACGTCCGGTATAATAAATTTTGGGGTCATATCCGAGTACAGAAAGGTTTGCAACGTCACTTCCGGGCTTCATACCGTCCATAACAGTCTTTACAAGACCTACTTCGGAATCCTTTGCAAGTCTGTCCATGCAGGGAGTTTCAGCAGCTTCGAGAGGAGTTTTTCCGCCAAGCGATTCTACCGGATAATCTGCCATTCCGTCGCACAGCATAACAAGGTACTTCATAAAAATTATCTGCTACTCAAAATATGGACAAAAATACCCATATTGAGAAAATTCCTGCTTCAACCTGTATGCTTTGGATAATGATAAAGTCACCATCTACTAACAAGTTCTTGTACAGTCCACAGGCGTAAATTCCCGTATAGCCTACGGTACATATTTACAGATGCGTTTCTGTGCATACTGTAAATTTTCTCAAGTAGCTTTCTCCTTTCATAAAAAATTGTTTTTTACCCTTGGTTTTCGGGATTTTACCATTGACCAACTGCACCCACAAGGTCTTATCCTTTTGTTATGCCGTAATATTTCAACCGACAAGGGCTTTATTTCCGCAGTTCCGCCTGCTGTAAAGTCAGCACAAACTATACCATGGCTATCGTAATTTCTGGTATCTTCGGATATAAAATCTGTTAAACTATCCGCTTGTGTCAGGAGAATATCGCATCATGATGATATTCTTTTCTATCTGAATATATTTGTCAACATTTATACACATTTGTCCATATTTTCACCTCCAGTTTAGCATCTCCTTCCACAGAATTTTTATTGACATTTATTTTAATATTTTTTAACTGTTTCAAAATCGAGACCTGCACCGGAACAGAATCTGTGTGCATATGAATTTTCATAGCATTTTATAGTAAGCTGAGGGCAGAAGGTGAATACATTTTCACCTATAAACTTTACACTTTCCGGAATAAAAATATTTCTGAGGCTTTCACAGCCTGAAAAAGCTTCATTTCCTATACTGCTTATTGTGGACGGAAGCTCTACAATTTCGAGGCTGTGGCAGAATGAGAAAGTGCCTTCTTCGATAGCGACGATTCCCTCAGGAATTTTTATCGCATTGAGATTAACGCATGAGCTGAAAGCTGATTTCTTTATAATTCTCAGGCTTGAGGGCAGTTCTACTGTTTTCAGTCTCTTGCAGTCTGAAAAGGCATATTCACCTATTGTCAGAACAGATTCCGGCATTTTCAAAGCTCTCATAAATCCGAATCCGTCGAAGCAGAAGCTTGCTATTGAAGTATATCCGAACGGTATTTCAACATTTCGCTTCAGCTTGTATTTAAATGCATCAAAGGGCTTGAATTCCTTTGGATTTGAAGGCATAACGAGGTCGACAGGTTCAGGAGCTGCCGGAGGAGCTGCCGGCTCAGGAGCAGCTGCCGAGCTTTCATCTGAAGCTGTGGGAACATATACCCAGCCAAGCACAAAAGCAAAGCATTCTATAACAAATTCGCACGCATTTTCTGAAAGAAAAAGCTCATTGGTCATATATTCCTTTGCCTTCATTATAGCGATTTCGTGATTATTTTCTTCGAGCATATTTTTTATTACGCCGTTGCTCATGACATTTTTTATCAGACGGCGTTCCTTTTCATATTCCGGCAGATAGTCGTTAAGAAAAGAAATAAATTTTGTTGTATCACTCAGGATTTCAGTGCCATAATTATCCACAAGTGATTTCAGAGACTGCTTTACACCATTTGTATACTCAAATCCGGGTATAGTTCTTGGCACAGGAGTCTTGCACACCGGACACACTGTTGCACCCTGTTTAAGTTCTGTTCTGCACTGTTTGCAGAGCATAAAAATCCCCTCCTCAATCAATACCGGAGATATAACAGAGCAATACCGGAAAAGGTTCTGCTCTGTACTTCTCTCTGACTTTATAGCATATTTTATAACATTATAGCATTTTACCAAAAAAAAGTCAATAGCTGGAAAGATAAAATCGTCAAAAATATTCAAAAAAATTTTTAAACAGGTATATTTTCGTTTACAAATGCAGAAATCCGGTGTGGATAATCACTTTAAACCGGTATATAATAGCTTTGATAAATATTTTTCAGGAGATGATTTTTTAATATGAAAAGGGTTGCTTTTTTTGATACAAAGCCTTATGATAAAAAATGGTTTGACAGGCTTGATAAAAGCTTTGAAATAACATATTTTGAGGACAAGCTCAATTCTGATACAGCCATTCTCTGCAAGGGCTTTGATGCTGTAATTGCATTTGTAAATGATAATATTGATTCTGATACAGTTCAGAAGCTTATAAAATACAATGTAAAAGCTGTTGCGATGAGATGTTCGGGCTACAATAATATAGATTTCAAAGCCATAGGAAATAAAATTCCGGTTTTAAGAGTTCCTGTATATTCTCCATATGCCGTTGCAGAACACGCTATGGCATTGTTTCTCTGCCTCAACCGTAAAATCAACAAGGCATACAACCGCACACGTGAATTTAATTTTTCTATAAACGGCTTGCAGGGATTTGACCTCAACGGTAAAACTGCCGGAATTATCGGTACAGGACAGATAGGAAGAATTTTTATAAAAATCTGTAAGGGATTCGGAATGAATATTCTGGCATACGACCCATATCCGATTGAAAATTTCGATTTTGAATATACTGACCTTGATACACTTTACAAAAAAAGCGATATAATATCGCTTCACTGTCCGCTGACTCCGGAATCAAGACATATTCTTAATGCTGATTCATTTTCAAAAATGAAAGACAGTGTTTATATAATCAATACTTCAAGAGGCGGACTTATTGAAAGCGAATCACTTCTTGACGCTCTGAAAAGCGGTAAAATTGCCGG
>JAQXFT010000052.1 GCA_029005335.1 Oscillospiraceae bacterium | reverse complement strand
AGAAGAAAAATTTGCAGAAGTTCAGAAATCCAATCAGACGGACGGTATTGCATTCAAAAGCGATAACGACCCGAGAATTACTAAAATAGGACATTTTATCCGCAAAACTTCAATAGATGAACTCCCACAGCTCTGGAACGTCCTCAAGGGCGATATGTCCATTATAGGGCCACGTCCGCCTCTGCCCCGTGAAGTGGTTCTGTATACTCCCCACCAGATGGAACGCCTTACCGTAAAGGGTGGGCTTGCATGCATTTGTCAGTGTGAAGGCAGAAGTGATATGAGCTTTGATGAATGGGTTGAATCTGATATAAAATACATAAAGGAACGTTCCCTGAAACTTGACCTGAATCTGATATTAAAAACCATCTCGGCAGTATTAAAGAGAAAAGGTGCAAAATAATTCCATTAATCCTATTATATATTATACTTTTATTATGTATATAATATTATGCTTTTGTGAAAAAATGCGGAAAACTCTATTCTGCAACAATATCCTCAAATATTCCGCTTACGGCTCTGCATAAATCATCAGGAGATATATTTATCTGTGTTCCTATACGCCCTCCGCTGATAATAATTTCACCGAAATTTTCAGCACTGTTATGTATAACAGTTTTATACTGCTTTTTCATTCCTATGGGAGTACAGCCTCCCCTTATATAGCCTGTCACCTTGTTTATATCCTTGACGTGAAGAAGCTCAACCGATTTTTCTCCGACTGATTTTGATGCTTTTTTAAGGTCAATGCTTTTGTCAACCGGAAGTACAAATACAAAATATTCACCGCTTTTCCCACGGCATACTATTGTTTTAAAGCTTTTTTCATAAGGCTGTCCGAGCATATCCGCAATCTGCATACCGTCTGTAAATTCATCGCACTGATATGTATTGAGAGTATATTTTATTTTCAGCCTGTCAAGAATACGCATAGCATTTGTTTTAATTTCTTTTGCCATAAAAAAAATTTACCGCCTTTCATTTTTTCAATTTATTATAATGTTTTTTAAGATAAAAGTCAACCGTCAATTCAGAAAATAAGGGAGGAATTATGTCAATCGGTACTATAATAACCGCAACTGTGCTTATTGCAGTAATTATTATAATTATTGCAAAAATGATTAAGGACAAAAAATCAGGAAAATCATCATGTAACTGCGGAAACTGTCCCTATTCGGGACAGTGCCACAGAAAGAAGAAATAAAATTATTTTTTCAGTCATGACGCTGATTTTTGTTTGAATACATTTCACAGAATCTCCCCGCAAATGACGGTTTTTCAAGATGTGAAGTGTCTCCGAATGAATTTAATCTGAAATATGCAGTTCCCTCACGTCTTTCTTCAGTAATCAAAGTTGTTACAGATGCAGGCGGTGCTATAAATCCATGCCACAATACCATGGGAGATATTCCCAGAAGATGACCGAGCATAACACACTGAACTCCGAAATGACAGAAAAATACAACAGTATCTTCATTAGGATTTACTGCATTGTATATATTTCCCTCACGCTTATATCCATGATTTTCAAGAATTTCATCAAGACCGTTATTTACTTCATCTATGCCGGATTTCATTCCGGCATTTTTCATAGCCGGTACTTCATACCATTTGTTTTTGTCATAGTATTCCGGAACAGCTGTCCATTCGGCAGGGAGCATATCCCATGTTACAGAGCGGTCATCTATTCTTATATCAAATTCCCTTAACCAGTCAAGAATTTCTGCATTACGTCCGCATTTTTCAAGAGTGCATGAGGCTGTATCTCTTGCACGTCCAAGAGGTGAAACGTAAAAATCTTTTATATTCATACCGGAAATTCTTTCTGAAAGCAGTTCAGCTTCTTTCCAGCCTGTCGGAGTAAGAGAATCGACAGTATAATCAGGGTCGCCGTGTCTTATGATAATAAGCTTCATTTTGCAATTTCCTTTCTTAAATTACTATCCTGAATAATATTCAAATTTGCCTGCTGTGCAGTTTATGTATGCTGTGATACCATGTTCAGCAATATGGTCAGATATATCATTATTTATATATCCGCAAAGTTCAATAATACATTCATCTTTATCGTTAAGAGATATATCTATATACGAAATACTAATCTGATTTTTTATATCCTCAATGCTTATGTTTATATCTTCACTTTCGTAACATTCTTTTACCATATCACAAAGTTCATCAGATATTTTTTCTGCATTGCTGTATAAATAGTCAAGACCTCTGAAATATATATCTTTTTTATTTTCATCATAATCATTGATTATAAGTTCATCGATAGTATCGTTTCTGAATTTCGGAAGATTCATTTCAACAAGTTCAACGCAGTTTCTAAAAGAATCCTTTTCAAAGTGCATTTTGCCATATGTTGCGTCCTCTATAATCAAATCAGAGATATATTTTTCACGGTATTCCTTTTCACGCTGTCTGCGTTTCTTTTCGTCATGACGTAATGTAATTTCACAGACTGTAATTGTTATCGCCCACCATAATATTATCAGAATCAGTGCCGTAACTGCATCTGCACGTATACCCATATGACATAATATCAATATGATAACCCATACAAGAGTAAAAAACATTGTAATTTTATCCCGCATTTAAATATCCCCTTATACGAAATCGGGCGGACTTTAATCAAATCCGCCCATAAAAATTTTATTTTGTCATGCTACAGGAAGTGACTTTATAATCTGTGCGAGATACTGCTGTATTGCGAGTACATCTCCTGCAGTAACTCCGTCACCTGTATTCTGAACATCTGCATTTACAAGTGCTTCAGGTGAAAGAGCATTGTTTTCGCTGTCGCCTACATAGGAGGCAATTGCTACTACATCGGCAATCTCAACTGCTCCGTCAAGAGTAACATCTCCATAAATTACCTCTGAAGCAGAAGCTGTAGGCTTTTCAGTAGTAGTAGGTTCAGATGATTCAGAAGGCTCTGTTGTTTCTGCTGAAAGCTTGTACAAATCCTCCGGAAGCTCATCAAGAGTTATGCAGTAATCACTGTTATAAATTTCATTAAGGTTATCAGCGTCCTGATAGCGTTCACTCATAAGGTGTTCGCCATACCATGGACAGAAATAGAGCCAGCCTGCATTTTCAACAGTAAGATTTTCAACAGACGGTATCGTATCATTTTCAGCCATTGCAACCATTTTTTTACCGCCTGTAAGTTCAACAAGGTAGTTATATATAGCTGAAATAGCACTCAGGTTAGGTCCTGATGAAAGTCCGTCATCTCTGTTGTAGTCAACATTGTATTTGTCATATGCAACTATATCAACATATTCATCACCCGGATACCATGTCGGTGAATTGCTGTAATTATAGCTGTTAAATTCCCAGATTATATTGTGAAGTCCGTATGTTTCAGTGAGAGTAGTATAAAGAAGCTTCCAGAGTTCCTTATATACTTCTGCACCTCTGTCGCCCCACCAGAACCATGATGTACCGTCACTGAAATTTCCTTCATTACCCTGTGCTTCGTGGAGAGGTCTTAAAATAATCGGGACTCCTGCCTCCTGCAACTTTAAAAGCTGTTCGGCAAGGTCTTCCATAGCAGCTTCAAAGTATGCTCTTTCCTTGCTGTCCTCAACGAGAATATTTGCTGTATTAAAAGTACTGTTTGATGCCTGATAGTTCTTATAAGTACACTGTTTCCAGTCAACAGCGTCGCCGAGTTCATAATTGTCAAAATCGATAGGAACGTTTATATGCCATGATGCAGTAACTATTCCGTTCTTTTCCTTAGCCCATGCAATAGCACGCTCAGTCGTTCCGTCCTCCCAGCCGTAAAGAGGATTGTAATTCATAAAGTCAAAACCTCTGACTGCGGGGAGCTTTCCTGTGGTATTTTTAATATAGTCAAATTCAAGCTCG
>JAQXFT010000051.1 GCA_029005335.1 Oscillospiraceae bacterium | reverse complement strand
TGCACAGCAGTTCAAGGTTACAAAAAGCTCTGACGGAATATACAGTCTGCTTACAGAAACCAGCGGAGAATCAAAAGCTGTTGATGTATACGGCTGGTCTAAGGAAGGCGGTGGAAATATTAACCAGTGGAGCTATAACGGTCTTGCGTGTCAGCAGTTCAAGTTTGAAAAGACTTCCAACGGTTCAACATCAGGTTCTTCAGATTCATCATCAACAGTATCAGGAGATACCATTGAGGTAAAAAACGGCGGTACATCACTTTCAACAGCTCTCAGCAAGGCTAAAAAGGGTACTACAATAATCATCAACGGCACTGTAAAATCCGGAGCTGTAAAAGTTCCCTCAGGAGTAAATATTTCAGGCAAGAACAATGCAACTATTGACTTCTCATCAACATCAGGAAGCAGTGGCAGGGGACTTACATTTGAGGGAAGCGGAAGCCTCGTTCAGAATATTACTGTTAAGAATGCTTCTGATAACGGCTTATATATCACAGGCTCAAATAATACTTTTAAGTATGTAACAGCCTGCTATAATAAAGATGCAGGATTCCAGGTATGCAACGGCGGTTCAGACAATAAGTTCTACAACTGCAAATCACATCATAATGCCGATGCCAAGGGCGAAAACGCTGACGGATTCGCAAACAAGCTTCACTCCGGAACAGGAAATTACTATGAAAACTGTATTGCAGAATACAACAGTGATGACGGCTGGGATTTATATGCAGCTCATGGTGCAGTAACCTTTATAAACTGTCAGGCTAATTACAACGGCTTTTGTGACGGAATCTACGGCGATGGAAACGGATTCAAGCTCGGCGGAGTTGATAATAAGACAAGTGGCGTTGAAGCTCATCTTGACCCTCTCAACCACTATCTCAAGGGCTGTTCAGCTAAGGGAAACTATGCCTCAGGCTTTGACCGCAACAATCAGAACGGTGTCGTAACTATGGAAAACTGTTCAGCCGATTCAAATAAAAAAGCTAACTATAACTGGCCGGCAAGCGGTACTCCGTCTGCACTTGGATATAAAGTAACATTCGGCAAGGCTAAAATCGTAAGCTGTACTTCACAGAACGGCAAAAACAATATAAGCGGAGCTACTCTTTCCGGCAACTGCTCAGGATTCTGATAAAAGATTTACAATAAACTATAGCTGATGAGCTTATTTTAAGCACATCAGCTTTTTTATCATATTTTTCACAGAACAGGGGAGAGTTAATTTTTTAATTATTTCGTGAAAGCTCTGATTTATCATGATGAATCAAGCTTTCTGAAACATATTTCCGGAGCAAATGAATTGGCAAAGACTGAGCCTGATATTAAAAGAGGATTTATATAGATTTGTGAAATATAATATCTGAAACGGCAGGGAAGTCAATATCAGATATTTTTAAGTTTTTCAAAAAATTTAATTTTATGGCTGTAATCAAGAACCTTTCTGAAAAAAACTTGAAACTTTCATCATAGTATGATATAATAACGGTATACTGTGAGAAAACTTTTAAAGTTGCACCAAACTTACATTTGGTGCAACTTTGTACAGCATTTCCCTGCCCGAAAAAATTTAATTCTGGAGATGTAAAAATGAAAACAAACAGCAAAAATAATCCCGAATTTCTGAACGATTTTCTTGTTCATATAAGAATCGTCAAAGGTCTTTCTGAACGGACTATTAACGAATACTGTATCGATATAAAGCTTTTTCTGAAATATATCCGATATATAAAGGAAGATATTGATTGTCAGGTTATAGATGAAATTGACATATCCTCCATGACTGTTGACGACTTGAAAAATATTTCCATTTCGGATATATATAACTTCATATTCTATCTTTCCGATGAACGCAAAAATAACGACTGTGCCAGATACCGAAAAGTTTCTGCTGTCAAAAGCTTTTTTAACTATCTTTGCAATCAGGCATCGCTTATACCCCGAAATCCTGCGGCTAATCTTGATATACCCTCTCCGAAGCGTGCCTTGCCTAAATATCTCAGTTTAAGCGAAAGCGTCAAGCTCCTTGATACTGCTGATGCAAAGGACTCAAAACGTGATTACTGCATAATTACGCTGTTTCTGAACTGCGGCATGCGTTTAAGTGAGCTTATAGGGCTTAATATTGCTGACATAGATTTTGAAGATTATCACCTTAAAGTCCTTGGCAAGGGTGATAAAGAGAGAATTATATATCTCAACAAAGCCTGTATTGCCTCTATAAATGACTATATGGAAATAAGAAAAAATATAGAAACAGATACTGATGCACTTTTCCTGAGCAATCAGAAAAAACGCATATCAAAAAGACGTGTTCAGCAGATAGTTGAAAATACTTTGCGTGCCTCTGGTCTTGACGGAAAAGGAATAACTACCCACAAGCTTAGGCATACTGCCGCTACACTTATGTATCAGTATGGCGAAACTGATGTTCTTACACTGAAGGAAATTCTTGGCCACTCAACAGTTGCTACTACAGAGATATACACTCACCTTTCCGACCAGATAATGCGTGATGCTATTGAAAATAATCCTCTTGCAAATGAAAAAAAGAAAAAATAAGGAGTCTGATATTATGAAAGATTATATAATAACAACGGCTGCTGTATCTATAATGACATTCGGAATACTTTTATGTCACAAGTATGCTCTGAATATCAATTACAGCGAACCCATGGAATCAATACCTGAAAAGCCCATTATAAACACTGAGCCTTATGATGACTGGAATAACGGCTATTATAATGATTATGTCTCCCCCGTTGTTACAACTGTTGCTACTCAGAAAAAGGGGCTTGCTATGCTCCAAAGCACTTCAGCTCATGATGACATACTGATTGAAAATCCTGATGATGAGTATATCGCTGAAACTGAAATTACAACTACTTTTTCACGTTCCATACTTGAAAATGCAAATGCTCCGAATGTAACGGTTCATCAGTTCAGTATTATACAAAATCCGCAGATTCCTCAGACTGAAACTACTCCGGCAAGCCCTGATGACTTTTCACTTTTAATAAACTGATAAAACTCAGACAATCTTTGTCATAAAAGCTTTCTTTTCGACATATTCCGCTATTCACTTTACATCAGTTCTGTGATAAAATAAGGAAAACGATTATAAGAAAGGAAAATTTTTATGTACATATTAAAAAAACTGCCTGCTCCGAAAATAAAAAGTGTATCTGTATATATGGAGATTTATAATTCCTCATGTACTGCATACAGAGTTATTATAAGCAATGATAATTTATACGGTGTGGAAATCGAGAGCTTTAAAACCGGAAAAAAAGCTTCAATCCATGATTTTTCCGATACACTTGAGGACGCTGTCAGATTTACTGAGCTTCTTATAAAAAATAAAACTGCTCCGGCACAGCTTTACACTACAGCACTTGGATACCTGAGCAGTTCTATATGAATATATTGTTTTCGTATCAGACAATAATTTTTTTAATTTCTGACGGCTTGCTGACTATATAGTCAGCTCCGGCTTCACGGAGTTCAGCCTCTGTACGGAAGCCCCACAGACAGCCTATTGATTTTATGCCGGCATTTTTCGCAGTCATAATATCCACATTGCTGTCGCCTATCATGTATATTTCAGAATATTCCCTGTCCCTTGTTATTTCGTATATTATATCCGGAGCAGGCTTCTTCGGACGTTCCTCACAGCCTCCCAGAACCTTTATGAATTTTATATAGGGAAAAAGTCCGGATATTATCTTTTCTGAAAATTTCTGAGTTTTATTTGTTGCTACTGCAATATCCACGCTGTTTCTTGAAAGCTGTCTTAAAAGCTCAGTCATTCCGGAATATTCCTTGGTTTTATCCATGCAGTGATTCTGATAAAAGGTGTTGAAGATATCAAAAAGCTCAGGAAGGCTTTCTGACTTCCCCGCCGGCAATGCTCTTTCACAAAGCTTCATTACTCCGTTGCCTACAAAGTTATTGTATTTATCCACATGGTGTATCGGATAGCCAAGCTTTATAAGTCCATAGTTTACTGCTGTTGCCAAATCCTCTATAGTGTTGGCAAGTGTACCGTCCAGGTCAAAAATTGCAAGTTTCTTTGATTTATTCATATTACAAATCTTCCTTATGTACAAAACGGGCGGATACTGAGATTCAAGCCGCCCGCTCTGCAAAATTTTATACAAGGCTTGACATATCATAAAGTCCGGCTTTCATATCCCTGATGTATATAGCCGCATTTATTGAACCCTCTGCAAATACAGACTTTGAGGCTGCTGAATGGGAAAGAGTTATAACCTCGTCGTGACCGGCAAATATTATGTCATGCTCTCCTACTATTGTACCGCCTCTTATTGCGTGCATGCCGATTTCGGTTTTTTCACGTTTTTTACGCTGTGAATGTCTGTCATATACATAATGATATTTATTGTCCAGTGTTTCGTTTATAGC
>JAQXFT010000050.1 GCA_029005335.1 Oscillospiraceae bacterium | reverse complement strand
TACAGAATTAAGAGAAAATATATTTAAAGGTTCAATGCTTTCTGTTATATCTGCTTATTTTACTATATATGCGTATGATGAATTAAAAAAGGAATTGTCTAAAATTGAAAAACTAAGATTTCTATTTACAGAGCCATCTTTTGTAAAAGTTGATAATGAAGTTCAACGTGAATTTTATATACAGCATAATGAGAAAAATATTGCAGGCAATGAATTTGAAATGAAGCTACGCAATGAAATGCGTCAATCTGCTATTGCAAAGGAATGTGCCGAATGGCTTAGAAATAAAGCTGAAATCAAATCTTTAAAGAAGGAAAATCCAGCACAGCCACGTCTTATTCATATTGATAACAGTAATGACAGTGTATGTATAAATGGTTCTGTTGATTTTACAACGGACGGTTTAGGTATAACTCCATCAAATCGTATTGATTCAAACACCTGTATGTATGGAAATGAATTTACTTACGTTTATTTACAGATGTTCGATGAACTTTGGAACAATTCAGCTGCTGTGGAAGATGTCAAGGAAAAGGTCCTTGAACATATGCAGATACTTTATAAGGAAAATACTCCTGAATTTATATATTTCATAACCTTATATAACGTTTTCAGAGAATACCTTGGGGAACTTACTGAGGATAATATCGTTAAAACGAAAACTGGAATCAAGGAAACTCTTATATGGAAAAAATTATATAAATTTCAGCGAGATGGCGTTATTGGAGCTATTGATAAAATAGAAAAATATAATGGATGTATAATCGCCGACAGTGTAGGTCTGGGAAAAACCTTTACTGCATTGGCTATTATCAAGTATTATGAGCTTCGTAATGACAGAGTTCTTGTGCTTACTCCTAAGAAACTGCACGATAACTGGGCGGTATATACACAGAATGATAAGAGAAATATTTTTGCTTCGGACAGATTCAATTATGATGTACTTAATCATACAGATTTAAGCAGAACAAGTGGTTATACGGGAGATATTCCACTTGCAACTGTAAATTGGGGCAACTATGACCTGGTTGTAATTGATGAAAGCCACAATTTCAGAAATAATCCTCCTGTAAAAGGAAGAATAACACGTTATGAGCGTCTGATGAATGATATTATCAAATCAGGAGTAAAAACAAAGGTACTTATGTTGTCCGCTACACCTGTTAATAATCGAATGAACGATATCAAAAATCAGATTGCCTTTATTACAGAAGGGAAGGATGCAGCTTTATCAAGTGTTGGTATTACAAGTATTGAGCAAGTATTAAAGAAAGCACAGACTGTTTTTAACAGATGGTCTGAGCTTCCAGATGCAAAGCGTACAACGGAAAGCTTTGTTGAAATGATGAATGTTGATTATTTTAAGCTGCTCGATACACTTACCATTGCCCGCTCACGAAAACACATCGAAAAATATTATGATTCATCGGAAATAGGAAAGTTTCCAGAAAGAAGAAAGCCCTACAATGTTTATGCCGATATTGACACTCTTAGAGAATTTCCACCTATCGAAAAGGTAAACAGGCAGATAAAACGTCTTTCATTAAGCCTGTATTCACCGCTTACTTATGTTCTTCCTGAAAAGCGTCCAGAATATGAACGTAAATATGATATGTCGGTAGGGTCAGGACAATCTGTTTTCAAACAGGCTGACCGTGAAGCAAGTTTAATTGGGCTTATTCGTGTTGGACTGCTTAAGAGAATGGAAAGCTCCATATATTCTTTTGCCCTCACT
This sequence comes from Oscillospiraceae bacterium, assembly GCA_029005335.1. Classification (GTDB taxonomy): domain Bacteria; phylum Bacillota; class Clostridia; order Oscillospirales; family Ruminococcaceae; genus Ruminococcus. The sequence continues at coordinate 921 of JAQXFT010000050.1, read as the reverse complement.
ATTGAGAAGATACTCGGACGTATCAAAGACACCATATCTATTATTGACAGCAATCAGTATGACATGGGCTATAATATAAGCATTGAGGATATCGACCTTGATGAAAATGACCTTGATAATATGCTGTTCGGAAACAAAGTCAAAGTTCTGCTCCAAGATATGGACTTGGTAAAATGGCGTCAGCATTTATCCGATGATGCTGAAAAATTGCAGTTTATTCTTGATGATGCAAAGAAAATTACTGCTGAACGTGATGCAAAGCTTCTTGAATTGAAACAAATCATTAATCATAAAATCGATAATCCAATTAATCTTGGAAACAGAAAGGTTATCGTATTTACAGCGTTTGCTGATACAGCAAATTATCTTTATGACTGCTTATCAGAAGAACTAAAAAATCGTGGAATTTATTCTGCTATAGTCACGGGTACGGGCAACAACCGTTCAACTTTACCTATCAGAAGAGAGTACAAAAGCAGTATGCGAATGTCTGACCTTAATACTGTTCTGACGTTGTTTTCTCCGAAATCAAAGGAATGTGCAAAGATTTATCCCAATATTCACGATGAGATAGATGTTCTGATTGCGACAGACTGTATTTCGGAAGGTCAGAACCTGCAGGACTGTGACTATCTGATAAACTATGATATTCACTGGAATCCTGTACGCATTATCCAGCGATTCGGACGTATTGACCGTATCGGTTCCACTAACAAGGAAATCCAGCTTGTGAACTTCTGGGCAATGAAGGAACTTGATGAATACATAAATCTTGCACAGCGTGTTAAAGGGCGTATGGTTCTGTTAAATGTATCCGCTACGGGTGAAGAGGATTATATCGAAGAATCCGAAAGCAAGGAAATGAAAGACCTCGAATATCGTAAAAAACAGCTGGCGCAGCTTCAGAATGAAGTTGTTGAC
>JAQXFT010000049.1 GCA_029005335.1 Oscillospiraceae bacterium | reverse complement strand
TTTATTGAGGAAGGTGACATAAATGGATTTTTTTATTGAAATTCTGGTAACATTTTTTGCCGGAATGGGGGCAGGTCTTGGAACAGGCTTTGCCGGAATGAGTGCAGCAGCCGTTATAAGTCCTATGCTTATAACTTTTCTGGGCGTAGAACCTTATACAGCGGTAGGAATAGCATTGTTTTCCGATGTACTTGCGAGTGCGGTATCAGCTTATACTTACGGCAAAAACAAGAACCTTGATATAAAAAACGGTCTTATAATGATGGTCAGCGTTCTTGTTTTTACAATAGTAGGAAGTTATATTTCAAGCCTTGTGCCGTCCGGAGCTATGGGAAATTTTTCAGTATTCATGACATTTCTGCTCGGAGTAAAATTTATTGTCAGACCTGTTATGACTGAAAAGGATTCAATGCAGTCTGTATCGGTGAAAAAGCGTGTTATTCAGTCAATAATATGCGGAATAGTAATCGGATTCATATGCGGATTTGTAGGTGCAGGCGGTGGAATGATGATGCTTCTGATACTTACATCAGTTCTGGGCTATGAGCTTAAAACTGCAGTAGGCACAAGCGTATTTATAATGACGTTTACGGCTCTTACAGGAGCATTGTCGCATTTCACAATAGGAGACAGTCCGGATTTGCTCATGCTGATACTTTGTGTTGTATTTACATTCATATGGGCAAGAATAGCATCAGTATTTGCGAATAAGGCATCTCCGAAAACGCTTAACCGTGCAACAGGAATAGTGCTTGTTATACTCGGAATTGTCATAATGCTTTTTTCGGCTGTAAAATGAAAATTACAGATGCAGGGGCGACCAATGGTCGCCCCTGATGTTTTTAAATTACTTTTCTGACATAAAGCCCTGAAGGCTTCTTTTTTTGAGTGCAAGTTCAAGGAGTTCGGGAAGACGTTCCGGAGGACACGCAAAACAGGGAATATCAAATCCGCTTATTTTATCGGCAAGACGGCTGTCAAAGCAGGGCTTACCGCTATCTGAAATTGCAAGCAGAACTATAATATTTACTCCGGATTCCTTTAAATTTTCAATACGTCTTACTAAGCTTGCCTCGTTACCGCCCTCATACAGGTCGGTAATAATAAACATGGTAGTTTTTTCCGGTTCGGTTATAAGCTCCTCACAGTATGCTACTGATTTATTTATATCAGTACCGCCTCCGAGCTGTATTCCATAGAGAAGCTCAACAGGGTCACTGCAAAGCTCCGTAAGGTCGGTTACAGCAGTATCGAAAGCAATTATATGGGTTTTAAGCGAATTCATACTTGCGAGTATACACCCCATAACCGATGAATATATTGCTGATTCACCCATTGAACCGCTCTGGTCGATATCAAGAATAACCGTTCGTGAGGCTGATTTTGAAGCACGTTCAAAGAAATAGAATTTTTCGGGAAGAATCATTTTCAGTTCGGGATTATAATTTTTAAGATTTCGTCTTACAGTGAGCTTGTAGTCAAGAGCAGGTGCTGAGGGAATCGGCGAATGTTCTCTTCTGTTTATTGCTGATGTGACGGAGCGTTTCAAATCATCTGAAAGTCTTTTGTTGATATCCTCAACAATCCTTGCAATATATTCTCTTGCATTGTCCTTAGCCTTCTGAGGTATCTGGTCTTTAAGCATAAGCAGGAGAGAGGCTGTGGAAATATCTGGTTCAAGACCGTCAAGCATTTCTGGTTCAAAGAGAAGCTGTTTTAATCCTTTACGCTGAATAGCATCATTCTGAATTATCTTTATCTCCATAGGTGCAAAAAGAGAACGCAAATCCCCGAGCCACCTTGTAAGCTGAGGAGAGGACATACCACTGCCTGCACCCTTTCCCGAATTGTTTCCGGAGTTGTTTCCGTAAATCTGGGAGAGTGCGGAATCCATAAGGAGTTCTTCAGCCGAAAGAGCAGGCATACCGCACATATTATTCATAGTTTTTTCAGCGTCACGCCCAAGAATCAAACGCCAGCGTTTTAAAATATCTTTATTATCCATATCATATATCACCAAAATCAAAGTCGTCCAAATCATCTACAGCCTGTTTTTCTTCTTCTGAGAGTTCAGAATTTATAAATATAGAAGCGTCCTGTTCTGATATTCCAAGAGCTTCGCCGATATTTTCAGCAATTTCGGCTTTTTCGGAGGGAGAAAATTCGGAGAATGTACGTCTCAGGCATACGAGAACGGGCTTGAATTCGTCATCATCAAGACCGGAGATAAATTCGCAGAGCTTTTCCCATATGCTGAGGCGGTTTATAAGCGTACGTCTGTTTCTCTTTGAAAGTCCCTCAAACCATGCTGCACCCTCCGGAGGAGGAGTACCGGCAGAAAGCCTTCTGCTTATAAGCTCCGAAAGCTTTTCAGGAGTAATTTTTCCATGCTCCATAAGCAAAGCACAGGCGAAGCCTGATACAAGAGTATTAGCCATATCATCATCTGCAAGGTCAGTCAGAGCCGATATGAAATTTTCCTTATCGAGAAAATCATGGGAAAGGCAGGCATCATTCACACTTGCCATAGCCTGAATGAGTTCATTTCCGGCATTATTGTCGCATACGGAATCAGAGCCAAGGTTAAGGCAGAATCTCAGAAAGAGCTGTTCTACAATCGGTATGACGGGCTTTATATCAATACGCCTTATATTTCCGAATCTGATAATTCCGGAAAGTGTACCGATAGTATCTCCTGTATCCTTTGAAGATGAACAGTTTACAGCGAGCTTCTGTACAGCCGATACTGCACCTGCGACCGTATCGGACAATCCGCAAAGAAATACATCAGAAAGTATTTTTGCTGTTTCAGCGAGATTTTTAGAGCCTGCAAGCTGTGTGCTTAACTTGAACTGTGAAGCCTGTTCAATAGTATCACCATTGAGTGAAGCTTCAACTATTTCAATTTCAGTTTCGGGAGTCCATTGCAGTCTCCACAATTCCGCCCAAGTAGCGTTTTCCTGATACCGCTGGAGCTGTTCTGCAAAATGTATTCCAAGTATTCTTAATCTGTGCAGGAAGAATGAGCGGTTAAGCCCTAAGAAAGCCGATTTTTCGGATTTTACACGGATATTTTCACGCAAATCGAGTTCAAGCTCCTCGCCCTTTGCGGAACGGAAACGCTCAAGCTTGAGGTCTTTAAGCTGACGCATAAAATCCTCCTGTACTGATGTGCATACAGTACCATCGGGAAGAAGTCCTATTTTAGTACCGATTTCGACATCGGCACAGGCTTCTGAAATTTCCGCAAATGAACCGTTTCCGAGACATGTTACAGCGGAATCCCTCAAATCGTT
>JAQXFT010000048.1 GCA_029005335.1 Oscillospiraceae bacterium | reverse complement strand
GGAACCGGATTTGTTTCGTTTTCGATAAGGGCATCGATTTCGTTTTTATAGAGGAGTTCGGCGGGGAGTCTTAACATTTCATTGGACATAATTAATTATTTCCTTTCGCACTGTATTTTTGAATATATACTCTGAGAGTATCGAATTCACGTTTTTCATTGGCAGGGTGTTTATTTTCTCTGAAAACGTATTTTAAAAGCTTTTCAATCCTGATAAGTTCATTCAGCTTTTCTTCATCGGAAAGAGGGAATTTATCAAAGAAATCTATGCTTGAATTTAAGATATTGAAGTAATATTGATTTTCATTACTTTTTGTAACTGAAATATAATTGTAGAATATATCCTTGTATTTTTCAGGTTCTTCGTCTGTCAGAAAATCAGATATGAACCAGAGAGCCATATAGGACGGAAATTTATAAACAGTACTGAAAACAAATTCAGAGGCATATTTTTTAATTTTCTGAAAATCTTCGGGATTACAGCTTTCAAGCCATTTACGGAATACAGAATAAACCTGCGAGCATTTTTCTTCCATCTGGTTTTTTGCAGTAGTTGTTTTCTGACCGATATTTTCGAGAACTTTTTCAAGAGCCTTAGCAACAGTATTATTTTTTGCGGAATGCCTGTCTGTAATAAAATCCAGCATACTTTCCGGAATATTTTCAAATACCGGAACAATATTATTTGTGCGGGCTGTATTTAAAACGTTGGGACTGATATAGTATTTTCTTTCAGACTGCAAATACCAGATATTATTTAATATATCGATAATATCTTTACGCTGTTCAGAATTAATATCCGTGACTATTTCAAAGGCAGTATCAGGATTTTCAAGAAGCCTTATAAAAAATTCCGAACGCAGAAAAGCATTTTTATCGTATTCATAGAGATTGGCTGCAAGCTCTCTGAATGAGGGTTCATCGGGGTGATTAATTACATTGTTTACAGCTATACGATTAAAAAGCGAAGTCAGCGTATCAGTATTGTAGTAAGCAAATTTCTTGGATTCTTTTGAGAAATCCATAAGTCTGAGAATAAAATCCAGAATATCGGTTTTATTTTCGAGCATATTGCAGGCTGACAGAAGGTGTATGCTCATTTTGTTTGCTTCCACGCTTTTTTTGGGAAGTTCCTCAATTTTTTCCATAAGTCCGCATATGTATTTCTGAGCGAAATCCGAGCATATTTTATTGCTTGAAAGACCGATATATTTCATATTGTTTTCTGAAACTTTTTCTGGATTCTTAGTCATTTTTTCCCATATAGGTTCAGCCTCCGGAGGGTTTATGACTGCAAGTGCATGGATTGCGGAATTTTTGACTTTACCCTTCTGAGTGCGATAGAGTTCAAGAAGCGTATCAGTATTTTCCGGAGAACAGGAAAGGGCTTTTACAGCATTTTCCCTTATATCAGGGGAAATTCCCTCATTGAGAGCAAGCTCAAGATACCAGTCATTTTCGTCAGCACCGCATATATCGGAGATATATTTTACAGCATTTCCGTTGGCTTTGGGATTGGATATGTCAAGGGAGCTTTTAAGAGCCGGAACAATGCTTTTTCCGTAGCTTCTGCATACAGTATATGCAAATTCGCTGAAGTATTCGCTGTTAGTACCCTCTTTTAATTTTTTAAGGAAAAGCGAAAGGAATCTGGGGTCATATATAAACTGCAACTGTTTTCCGTCAAGAGTCCGGAGATTGATATATTTACTGGGATTTGAAAGCATTTCGGTTATAGTATGATATTCCGAATAATACATATTAAGCGGTTTTATATCCGTATTGTTTTCATAGGGCAGTGTTTCATCTGAGACATTGAAAGTTCCCTGAGTAACGGCAAGAGCATCTGCAAGAGCTATGCAGTCGGCAAGAAGTGACGAAATGTTATCAGATTCAAAGAGTTTCAGGCACATTGCATAGAGCTTTCCGAAAGCCTTGTTTGCAGTTGCTAAGGTCTGAAAGCTTTCGACGGCACGTTTAAGTCTGAAATCCTCATTTATTGCAGAACAGCCTGCGGAAGCAGTACAGTAAAGGCGGTTTCTGAGTTCATAGAACGGAGATATATCCATATAAAAAAATCCTTTCTTTTAAAAAATTCTTCTGTATCAGCAAAGCCTGATGATATTATTTTCGGTTACAACTGAAAGCGGACAGAGATAAAATTTTCTGGTATCGGGATTATAGAAAAGCTCTCCGAGCATAGAAGCATTCCTGAGAAATTCGCTTTTCAGAACAGAAACAACATTGCAGGTATCGGGATAATTTTCGTCCGGAGCGAGTTCAATTGATTCAGAGCCGTATCTGAGAATACTTTTTTTGTCTGATACGGAGTATTCAACAGAATCAAACGGAAGAAGCACAGCAACAGTATTTCCGGAAAGAGTATTTTTAAGTTCATTTTTAGCCTTTTTGACTGCGTCACCGATAGATTTTTCAGTCTTTGAGAGTATAGCTTTATATGTATCGGGAGTGGGTTCTGAAATTTCAGCACTTTCCCAGCGTATGCGGTTATTTATATTTGCGGGATAGCGGTAAAGCTCTTTTATTTTATGCACTCCGAAGGAAGAATTTTCCTCTTTTATATATCCCATTGCACGCAGAGGACGGATATTTTTTGTCTTGAAAATTTCGCCTGTATCAATATCAATCCAGTATGCGAAATCGATTTCAGCCTTATGAATTTCATCGAAAAGTACGGCAAACGAAAGCTGAATAATACTTGCATTTTCCTTGTAAAGACCGATTTCTTTCAGCTGGGTTAATTTCCATACACCGCCCATAGCTTCATATAGTATATTGTTTTCGGGGAGAACCTCACCGCTTTCAAGCTTTGAATTTATATATTCACGACTTTTCTTTATAGTAGATGAAAGTCGGATACAAAGGCTTACAATTTCATTTATCTGGTTGTCATCGGGATTTGTGGAGAGCTTTTGTGCGGAGCTTATAATCTTATACATAATAGCCTGCGGTTCGGGGAGATAGTAGTCTCCGAGCTGTTTGGCAAGGCTGTTATACTGCGTTGCCGAGGTTGAATTTATAGAAGACACACCTCTTCCGAGAATATCCTTCACGAAATTTTCAGCGAGTTCAAGACCCTCAAGCTGTTTTTTAAGCTTTTTCTTAGCGGTAGATAAAGCGGATTTCTTTTTCTTTTCGGCTTTTTCGGGAGTATCCTCCTGAGGATTATTTTTTGCCTCAAGCTTTGAACGTTTTCGTGCAATATCCTCGGGGACTTCTTCAATTTTGAAATCCTTTCCGGCGAGCCAGTCAAACATAATAGCGAGACAGTGCTTGCAGGGAAATTGTCTGCTGGGGCAGGAGCATCTGAAAACGGGTGAATCTCCTGAGAAGTCGGCTGATGAGTAATAAGGATTTTTACCGCTTCCCTTACATTCTCCGAAAATAAGGGTTTTGTCCTCAGAGCGGGCAAGCTTTACAAAACCGCCTGTGCGTGAAATTTTCTGTGCATTTGATATTGCCGAAGCATTCGGAGCAACCGAACGCACAAAATCTTCAGTAATAATATCTGTTGTGGGCATTAAAAAAATCAGTCCTTTCATTTTATATATCCGGATAAAAACTGTTGTTCTTGTATAATTATATCATAAATTCCGGTTATCGTCAATAGTTTTCTGTAAAAAATTTGCATTGTTTTTCTATACGTTCACGGGCAAGATTACGGAAATACTCCGGAGACTTTATTTCAAGAACAGTTCCGAATGACAAAAGACGTATCAGAAGTTCAGTTTCATCAGTTTTATTGTACCATATAGAAGCGGAGCATATCCGGGTCTGTTCATTGAACTCAGTAATTTTTTCGTATTCTGCAAATTCCATCATAAAACGTTCAACGCCGTTTCTTTCTGAAGATACTTCAACCTTTATTGGTTCGGAGCATCTCAGGGATTTATTTATGTTATCTGTTTTTATTTCTGAATATTTTCCGGTATTTCTGATATTTGTAATGCGTGAGATATTTATTATTCCTGTATCCTTTATTTTCCCGCCGGAAATAATAAGAGCCTGAACCCTGAATTTATTGTTTTTAGGTGAGTATTCAAATTTCACCGGTAAAAAGTTATGATTTATTCTGTTGTTTTTTGAGGATATGAATGATATATTAAGTATTTCGTGATTAATGATTGCCTTATGTATTATACGGAAGAATCTTATATAATCGGGATTTGAAAAGTCATCACCATCAGAGAACCGGTCAAAGAACAGGAAGCTGTCATGATTGAAAAGCGGTTTTATATCTTTGAGACAGTCAGATAGTCGTGATATTGATTCCTCATCAAGAAACAGCTTTGCTCTGGAATCGGATATAATGGATTTAATCCATCTTTTTTCAAGAAGTGTAAGAGGCATTGAGGGGGTATTTTTTAATCTTGAATTATATATGCCGTCTGATTCTGATACAAGTAGCCATTCATCTTTGATTCTCGACATGATATACAATGATGATTCTGAAGAAGTGTTTTTATCTATGATTTTTATCATATCTTTTTTAAGAAGATTTTTTGCTGAAAGAATTTTTGACACAGCATTATAGTATGCACTGTATATTTCTGAAAAAAGCTCCATATTATTTCACCTCGTACATTTTTTTCATGCTTCTGATATCACCGTAAAAGCGTTGCAGAACCTGTCTGTTATTACTTTCAAGCTTTATGATTCTTCCGGTAAATGTCTTAATCCATGGTGAAAGCTCGGACACATCAAAAAATTCTCCGTAATAGCAGAAAATATTTTCCCCTTTTTTTTGAATTATGCCGTTTCTGCCCTCACGCTTAAGGCGGTGGAGAATAAATCCTTCGTTCTGTTCATCTATTGAGAGAGTCATTCTGATATATTCCATGCCGTTCCCCGGACGTTTTGCTCCGAATGAAGTACCCCAGCAATATCCGGAATTTTTCAGATATTTTTCTATATAGTAATCGTATTCCGGACAGCTTTCCAGAAGCCCGACACTTTTTATATAGTCGAGTCTGAGAGCGGAAAAGCGTTTCCGATTCAATAAATATATTATTATGTAACGTCTTCCGGTCTGTGTGGATACATGAAATCTCAGAGGGATTCCGGTTATATGGGTTTCCTTATGGCTTTTGCCGTAATTTATGAGCTTTACAAATCTTTTTTCGTCCATAGCCTGACATAATGAAAGCAATATATTGTCCTCCAGAGTATGTACTAAAAAATTATGCTTTATCAGAAAGAGATTATTTATTGTGCTGAGCGATTTAAGAATATAATTTCCCACTATTCCAAATGGTGAAGCCTCGGAGAAAAATTTAATCATATCTGTAAGCTTATCTGAATCATCTCCGGCAAGCTTCCGGAAGCTGTCCGGTGACTTTGCGTATACCATAGAGCGACCCTGCTTTTTTGATATAATTATACCTTCCCTAACATATTCATTAAGCTTCAGACGTACAGTCTGGGCATCAAAAATTACTTCAAATTCATCAAGTATTCTGTCAGTAATTTCATTCAGCGACATAAAATTATCTTCCCTGAGAATATCAAGAATAAAGAAGTGAAGCTGTATATCGTTTTTAGTAAAACTTTTGTATCTGTATGCATTGTAAAGCGGATTTTCTTCAATAGTACTGCTGTCGCATGAAATAAATACCTGTTTACCTTTTCTGGAATTACTGCATTGTGTAAAATTTCCGAGCCAGTTTTCAATTCTCCGGCGTTCGTCATCATATGTTCTCAGGGATTTGTACTGAAAATCATTTCGTGTTTTGAAGCCATATATATAGAAGTCACGCATATAATCACGTATCTTGTCGAAATTCTTTATAAGCGGTGAAAAAGAATTGCCCATAAAATAAAAATCACTCCTTATATTTTTTGTATATTATAGCATATTCTGGTATATATTTCAATAGAAAAGCCGTCCGGAATTTTTTTCGGACGGCATTTTTTTATAAATCCTGCAAATCGGCAGAGGGAATATCATTTTCGATATTATCTCTTGCAAGGTCGTTGTCTATTACAGGATAAGCATCTGAAATGGGTTTTTCTTTAAGCGAATAAGGTGCAGAAGAATGGTATACTTTAAGATAAGGCGGTTCAGTACCTGCTATAATGGGATTCGCTTTTGCTTTTGAATGTCTGGCTTTTCCCTGAATTTCCGGAACAGGCGGAACGTCATTTTTCGGCTTAGTATGCGTATATTCCGGACGGCTCATACCTTTTTTAGGCATTTATCATCACCTCAGATATATTATCTGCCGTACTTAAAAAATTATTCGCTATTTCTTTTCGGAAAGATATATTGATACTCTGTTCTGAGTAGCTTCGGCACATTCTTCGGCAGTACAGTCACCGTTGAAAAATTTCTGAGATTCTTCATATACCATTATGTGAATATTGCTGTCTGAATATTCTGTACTGTCTGTATCTGATATAATTTCGTTGAGTTCGTCAATGGTTTTCCGGTCGGGCAGACCGATTTCAAATGTATGTTCTCCGACGCCCCACGTTAATCCGTCATAATCGGAGTCAATATTTTTTTCGGCTTCATTGATTCAATGGCTGTATATTCAAGCTCGCTTTTTATAATCGGAATACCATAAATAAGACCGGTATTATTTCTGTAAATATCGGAGGAAAACAGAGTTTTTATAAATTCCCACGCAAGCTCCTTTTTATCGGAACGTGAAGATACTGCAAAATTCTGCATAATATCGGCTGTAGGTTTTTCGATAAAGGTTAAATCTTCTCCGCCGAAATCTCCCTCTTTTATGTGGTAATAAGACTCATAGCCTGATATCTTACCATTTTTACAGAAAAACCTGAATAATCGTTTTCGGGAATTATAAATGTACCTGATTTGTCAAACAAAAAATCACTTAATGTATTTGCATTTAATCCCGATGAAGATACATCAAATACAGGTACGGCAGAACCGTCTT
>JAQXFT010000047.1 GCA_029005335.1 Oscillospiraceae bacterium | reverse complement strand
GTGATAGAAATCTGTTGTACGGTATTCAGCACCTGTATAGTTATACTGTCCGGAATAGTCTTTATCAATGGTAAGGTTAAGAGCATTGTCCTTGAATGATGTGTTGTTTTTAGTCCATACGCAGTCAAAGCATGAACCGTTCGACCAGCCGTCAGATGCAAAGAACTCCGGAGCTTCTCCCTTTCTGAAATCAGCAAACATATCAGCCTGAGAATCGTTATAAGTATTTATAACTCCGGACTGAATTACATCTGTGAAGCTGTTCTGAGCAGATGCTTCTGCGAAGGCAAGGCTTCCGGCTGTTACCGATACAGAAAGTACCGCTGACAAAAAACGGCGAAAATTATTTTTCATATTAAAAACCTCCATAAATATTTATTTCACAATTTTATTGTAACTAAATTATAACACAGGATAACATTTTATTATACAAGGCTTTTGTTATAAATGGTAATTTCTTGACTTAATGAATTTCTTGTTAAGCCAGCCTGTAGAATAGTATTTTTCACGGTATTCCTTAGGAGTCATTCCCATATAGCTCCGGAATATCTTTATAAAATAGCTGTGCGAACTGAAACAGAGATAATTGCTTATCTCTATGGCAGTACAGTCCGAAAAACGAAGCATATTTGCAGCAGCCTCTGTTTTTTTAAGGCTTACATACTGACTGAATGACATTCCTACTTCTGCTTTGAAAAGTCTTGAAAAATACGGAACACTCAGTGAGAGATATTCGGCAATATCCTCTATGAATATACGGCTGTGAAGATGGTCGCTTATATAATCAAGTGCGAGGATAACAGGTTTTGAATACATATTTCTGCTTTTTATCTGCCTCATGCGTGCCGTAAAATCGACGGTCATATCATAGTGAATATTATTGATTTCCTCAACAGAGCGACATTCATCGGTTTTCATTATATATACGTCACTCAGGCTGTATGCCTCCTCAGGAAGCATTCCGTCCCTTATACAAAATCTGGTAATCATGGCGATTGATACTACAAGATGATACTTGAGATTCTGAAGAAAATCCTTGCTGAGAATCCCGAAGTCCTCCCCTCCGAGCGGAGTGAAAATGGTCTTTACAGTTTCCATATTTCCTGATGATACATTTTCATAAAAAGTAAGCTCTCTTTCAAAGCTTGAATGATGAAATTCAGATTCACGCTTCATAAAAAAATGCTCACACAAATCAGTATTTATATCTGTATTACATTCGTCTGTAGCCGGAGTGCAGAACTGCATAAAGTAACCGGCTATTTCAGCAAAGGACTGACGGCATAAAGAATATTTTCCGCCGTCATGAGTTATCCAGCCATCTTCAGTAAGCTTATCCAGAATAACTGATATATCAGCACTGGGAATAAATGTTTTCAGAATCAGCTCCTCTTTTGATACATTATTGTTTTTCAGTATGCTGAGAATCTTCTGTACATCATCACGGAACAAAATATTACAGTCAACCTTATTCATGCTTTAAACCCTCCTTTTTTATATAAATAAAGGCTGATTCCTCAACGAAATCAGCCTGTCTGTTTTTATAAAAGCTTTATAATTTCCGAACGCAGATTTTCGTCAACATCTGTTATTCCGTAATCTTTTCCCTTGTAGTTCCATGCAGCTCTGCCTATTCCGTATTTTTCAAAAATACTTCTGATATCCTTATACCAGCGTATAGTATCATCTGCACCGGCATTATTTATAACACCGTATTCACCGCAATAAAGGGGAACATTCCTTTTTTCAGCAGTTTCAAGAGCTTCACGGAAAAATTTTTCAAAGAAATCTGTACCTATTTCAGAAAATCCGAATCTTTTGTCGGTCATAAATTCTCCTCTTGAGCCTAACACAGATGAGGATTTTTCCGCATAGAGTTCATAGGTATCAGGATATGCTATGCTGAAATCAGGAGTCATTCCTTCAACCCAGTAAGCAGCCTGATGAGTAAATATAAGCGGTTCATAGCAGTGGAACGTATAAATTATATTTTCATCATAAGGCTCATCAAGGTTTTTTAATGATGTTACAGCATTGTAGTCAGTTCCTCCGGTAATTATTCTTACGTCCGGTGATATATCTCTTATTGCCCTGATACATCTTTTTATAAGCTTATTCCATTCGTCTGAAATATTGTTGTCAACGATTTCGTTCAGAAGTTCAAAAGCAAGCATATCGGAATTACAGGAATATCTCTCTGCAAGCTTTATCCAGAGCCTTATAAATCTCTCCTGCATTGCCGGATTTGAAAAGAATCCGCTTGAATATTCGGGATTGTCAAAGACATATCCGGCAGTTTTGTGAAGGTCAAGAATCATATTCAGTCCGTATTTCCTGCACCATTCAATACAGTTATCTATATAAGAATAGCCGGAAAGCTTTTCTGAGCCGTCCTCATTCTCAACAGTTTCATAATCAATCGGAAGTCTTACATGGTCGAGACCCCATTTTGAAATACGTTCTATATCAGATTCAGTTATGAAGCTGTCAAGATGCTCCTTGTCCTGAGTCCCCTGAGAGAGCCAGCCACCAAGATTTACTCCATGCTGAAAGCCATAGAATTTCTTCATATAAAATCATACTCCTTTTTCTTTAATCTTATCTGTATGTAATTATTATAACACTCTGATACGAAATTTTATACATATTTCTTGATTATAATAGTAATTTGTTGACATGACAGGATAAGAAAATAATATTTTTTTGAATCATATCAATAAATTACTATTTCTGATGTCACGGTTTTTGAACAAGTAAATAATGAATTGATTATATGTTTCAGAGGTTTGAATACAATTATCATATTATTTATCGTTTTATATTTATTCAGATAATAAAACTCAATATATACTTTAAAATATTCATAAATACTTAACTTATTCAAAAGCCGTGATTCTGATGTATTAAAATATAAGCAGATACACATTTGTAAGAGCCTTTATCGCATCACAGGCACGACTCATTTTGAAGAAATTTCTTGAGATGACCAATTTCGTCCTCAATAATACGTTCAAGGTAGAGCGTCATTTTTTCGGGAGTATAGGAATTACGGTCTTTAACCCAGTCAATAAGCACGCCTGAAAGAGCCTCTGTAAAGAATTTTATTAAGAAGTCCTTGTAATCGGGCGGAAGCTTTTTTCCGACTGATTTTTCTGCACTGTCGAAGAGCGAAGCAGTAATGCTGAGAAAATCGTTATAGAAGAATCGTTTAAGCTCATCACGTCCTATAGAATCGTAGGCACAGTTTATGAGATGTTTATTTTTTTCGGCGTAATCCATAACAAAGAGAATAGCCTGTTTGTAGTTTATAAGCAGGTCGAATTTTTTGACAACTTCAATAGCCTCACGTTCAAGAGTCCATTTCAGTAAATCACGGATATCCTGAAAATGGTAGTAGAATGTATTTCGGTTTACACCGCAGTCGGCTACAATTTCCCTGACAGAAATCTTTGAAAACGGTTTTTTCTCCATGAGCTTTTTAAGGCTTGAGGAGAGCATAATTTTAGTATTAAGTGATGTGGCTGTATATTGCATATAAAATCCCTCCGGAATGAAATCTTTCTATATATTATACATCTTCTGAAAAAGTTTTTCAAGCATGAAATTTAATAGTCAGAATAAACATTCTGTCTGAAATTCTGACAGAGCAAATAATCTGACTGTTGAAAAAAATGGATTCGGCATATAGAATATATAAACAGGAGGTGCATTGATTATGCAGAAAAAAATATACAGCATAGTTCTTTACAGCGGACTTGGCGAGAGAAAAGGAACATTTTCGGTAGAATTTACGGAAAACAGCTGTGAGGGAACGATATATATAATGGGAAATGAAAACCATTTCACCGGAATACCTGAGGGTGAAATCTGGAAATTATCCGGAAGTCTTAAAACCGGCATATGGAATACGGAATATGAGGGATACGGAAAATTTTATGATGACAGTCTGAGCTTTGAGATTCTTATTCTCGGAAGCCGTTACAAGCTGAAAGGGGAAATTATGAAATGAAAAGGTTCTATGAACACATAACAAGTCACCCGAAGCTTATAATTACAATATTTGTAATAGCTTCAGCAATAAGTGCAGTTCTCGGACAGCTCGTATCAGTAAATTATGATATGAATGATTATCTTCCGTCGGACAGCAAATCCACAATATCACTTGACGTTATGCAGGAGGAATTTTCAGGAGGGATTCCTAACTGCCGTGTAATGATTGAAAACGTAACAATACCGGAGGCACTGGAATATAAGGATAAATTTGAAAAAGTAGAGGGTGTATCAGAGGTTACATGGCTTGATGACAGCATAGATATAAGCGAACCTCTTGAAATACAGGATAAAGATGCAGTCGAAAGCTATTACAAGGATTCAGATGCACTTTTTTCTATTACAATTGATGATGAATATATATTGAGTGCAGTGCCGGAGATACGTGAAATAGCCGGAGACAATCCCCTTGAGGGTTCAGCAGTTTCGTCCGAGGTTGCAGAGGAAAGCACAGTAAGCGAAATTGCAAGAGTAGCAGTTTTTGCCGTATTGTTTATTATATTTGTACTGATAGTTACTACAAATTCATGGACAGAACCGGTAATAATTATGGTAGGTCTTGGAGTTGCAATAATAATAAATTCCGGAACAAATATAATATTCGGTGAGATTTCATTTGTATCAAATGCAGCAGGGGCAATTCTACAGCTTGCAGTATCCCTTGACTATTCAGTATTTCTTCTTCACAGGTTTGAGGAATGCCGGAGCAATTATGAAAATCCACGTGATGCAATGGTTGATGCACTCTGCAAATCGACAAGTTCAATACTTTCAAGCGGTCTTACAACTGTAATAGGCTTTATAGCACTTTGTTTTATGAGATTCCGTATAGGACCTGATTTGGGACTCGTACTTGCAAAGGGAGTGGCATTGAGTCTTATAAGCGTATTTGTATTTATGCCGTCACTGATTCTGATGACATATAAGCTTCTGGATAAAACCCGTCATAAAAAGCTTATGCCGGAGTTTCATAAATTTGCAAAAGTCGTTACAAAAATGATGATACCTTTCGCAGTGGTATTTGCAGTAATCATGATACCATGTTTTCTTGCTTCAAACAGCAATGATTTCTATTATGGTGCATCGCATATTTTCGGAGAAGAAACAAGACTGGGTCAGGATACAGCGAAGATAGAGGAAGTATTCGGAAAAAGCGATACTTATGTACTGCTTGTACCAAAGGGCGACAATGTCACGGAAGAAAAGCTCTCTGCGAAATTGAGAGAGCTTCCGGAGGTAAAGGATATAATATCATATGTGGATACAGTAGGTTCAGAAATACCTGAGGAATATCTCGACAGCGAAACATATTCGCTTTTGAAATCAGACAATTACAGCCGTATGGTATTACAGCTTGATACTGATTATGAGGGAAAATCAACATTTGAGCTTGTAAGGAATATCAGGGAGACGGCTCAGGATTTCTATGATGACAGATATTATCTTGCCGGAAACGGAGTAAGCACCTATGACTTAATGGATACAGTAACGGCAGATATGACCAAAGTAAATTTTATAGCAATAGGAGCAGTATTTATTGTACTGCTTGCGACAATGAAATCATTTACTCTGCCGGTAATACTGGTGCTTAGTATAGAAACGGCAATATGGCTCAATATGTCATTTCCCTATTTTACGGACAGCAATATATTCTATATAGCATATCTGATAATAAGCTCGATACAGCTCGGAGCAACAGTTGACTATGCGATACTTCTTACAGACAGATATCTTGAATACAGAAAGGAAATGCTGAAAAAGCAGGCTATAAGAGAGACAATCTCATCAGTAACGGTATCAATACTTACTTCGGGAAGTGTACTTACAGTAGTAGGCTATCTGTTGGGACTGCTTTCAACGCATGGACTTCTTGCACAGCTTGGAATATTCATAGGCAGAGGAACAGTATGTTCACTTGCCGTAGTATTATTTGTACTTCCGGGACTGCTCTGTGTATCTGACGGCTTTATAAGGAAAACGACAAAAAATTCTGATTTTTACATTGAAAGAAAGGTTGACTGAATATGAAAAACTTTAATAAGGCGATTTCGCTTACTCTCTCCGCTGTTATGCTTACTTCTCCGGTACTTACAGCAAATGCTTCTTCCGCAAACCAGAAGGAAGAAGTAATTTACATTATGACAGATGCCGGGGGAGATGTGGACGGCGTATATGCAGTAAACATCTGGAACAGGGGAGAAGTAACAGATTATGGTGACTACTCATCTGTAAAGCTTCTGAATACAAGCGAAAGTATTAAGACAGAGGGAGATAAAATCACATTCAAATCGGATAAAGATAAGGTATACTGTGAGGGAGTATTGAAAAATACGGAAATTCCGTGGAATATTTCTGTTCAGTACTTCATTGACGGCGAAGAGCTTACGGCGGAGGAGGTTGCCGGAAAAAGTGGCAGGCTTGAAATAAAATTCAAGGTAACAGAGAATAAGAACTGCAAGCCGGATTTTTTTGAAAGCTATGCATTGCAGGCGAATTTTACACTTGATACAAAGATATGCAGAAACATATCCGCAGAGGGTGCGACATCTGCAAACGTAGGAAGCAAAAAACAGCTTTCATATACGATTTTTGCCGGAAAGGGTATTGATACCACAATCTCGGCAGATGTAACGGATTTTGAAATGGACAGCATTTCTATAAACGGTATAAAGCTTAACATGGATATTGATATAAATACAAGTGAACTGACAGAAAAGGTAACCGACCTGAACGACGGTATAGAAAAAATTGATGACGGAGCAAATCAGGTATCTGACGGCACATCAGAGCTTAAAGACGGAAGCAAAAAGCTCAGGGACGGTTCTTCAAAGCTTTCCGGAGGTGCAGAAACTCTTGATGAGGGAATAAAAAATCTCAGTGCAGGAGCTTCGCAGATTCAGAGCGGACTTGATACATTAAATTCTCAGTCGTCAAATCTCACAGGCGGTTCGGAGCAGGTAAAGAATGCACTTCAGGAAATTAATTCAGCATTGACTTCAGTAAATTCCGATACAGAGAGAGTAAAACAGCTTGTATCGGCAAGCGGTCAGATAAAAACAGCAATTTCATCTCTTAAAGCCGGAGCTGATGAGCTTTCACAGAATCTGGGATATGCACAGTATAAAGCTGTTATGCTTCAGAACGGGCTTGATATGGATTATCTTAAATCCGCAAATGAACAGACGATAGAAACACTGACTCAGCAGATTGAACAGCTTACCGCAACACTTAACCAGATTCAGAACATTCCGGGATATGAGGAGCAATCCGCACAGCTTGAAATTCAGGCTGAACAGCTCAGCGGAATAGTAAAGCTTCTGACGGCGAATAATGGTGCAATAGGAGGAACAGAACAGTATCTGAACACGCTTTCCGAAGCATTACAGCAGATTGACGGAGGTCTTGCACAGCTTGATGAAAGCTATACGGAATTTGATTCGGCAGTAAGCAGTCTTGCGGATTCTCTGGAAAGTATGGTAACGAATGTATCAGCCCTGTCATCTGCAATAAATATGCTTACAGATGAATATGCAAGTCTTGACAGCGGAATAAATGCCTATACATCGGGAGTATCTGATATATGCGAAGGATATTCAAGCCTTGTAAGCGGAGTTTCAAAGCTTGCGGACGGAAGCAGAAATCTTCTTGAGGGAGCAGATTCTCTTGATAAAGGCATATCAGATATGTATAATGGAGTTACAGAGCTTTGTGACGGAGCAGGAGAGCTTTCCGGAGGAACAGGGGAGTTAAAAGACAAGACAAGCGGAATGGATAAAGAAATCGAAAATAAAATCGATGATGTAATCGAATCCGTAAAGGGCAAGGATAACGGAATAATTTCATTTGTATCCGATAAAAATAAGAATGTAAAATCCGTACAGTTTGTGATAAAAACAGATGCAGTTGAGATTCCGGAAGCTCCGGAGGAATTTGAACTGACGGAGGAAAAGCTCAGCTTCGGACAAAAGCTTAAAAATTTATTCAGACATTAATACTCCTGTGAAATTAAACAGACATATCAGAATTGTAAATACCAACAATCGTTGGAGTGTCATATTTTTTAATTATAAAAAAATTCCGTTTGCTTTAAAAGCAAGCGGAATTTTTTTCTGCAATCACCTTGCGGTGAGGGGGGTCTGTAAAACAAAAGCCTTTGATTGTCACCACAAACTTAACTCCGTTTCAAACACCTTGCGGTGAGGGGGGCTGTAAAACTACATCAATAAATATTCCCAACAGTGTTACTTCTAGTTTCAAACACCTGGCGGTGAGGGGGGGCTGTAAAACGGCTGGTTTTTCGTCGTTTTTCGACCCCAGGGGATTGCAGTTTATCATTTTTGAAGTGATTTTCACAAAACTATCACAATTCAACAGACCCCAAAAAATTCTCAAACACCTTTCGATGTGATTTTATTATATCATACTTTTATGTATTTGTAAAGAGCTTTTGAAAATTTTCCGGAAAAAATTTTTTTAAAGAATTAAGGTTTGTTTGTGCAGGTTGATTTTTGTATTGTTTTCATAATAATCCTATAAAATCGATAGGAATACTAAACAATATTCCGAAAAATTGAAATCTCTATTGACAAATGGAAATATCTGTGATATAATCCAATCATAGTAATCCTATAGAAAAAATATGAATTGAGGTAAAATTCCATGCTGAACAGATTTAACATAAAATTCCGTTCAACAGCGGGAGGTATGATTCGCTGTTGAAATTACTTCACTTTCTCCTTAAAATTCAACTTTATGAAATGAGGTAATTTATTATGAATAAGAAGATAATTTCTGCAATAATCGCAATTACAATGGCTGGGATTTCAGTTTTTACGGGCTGCGGTTCAAAAGCAAGCTCTTCCGATAAAGAAAAGGTTACGCTTACAAATGTATCATATGACCCGACAAGGGAGCTTTATTCTGCATATAATGAGATTTTCGCTCAGCACTGGAAGGAAATCAAGGGACAGGATATTGAAATTACCCAGTCCCATGGCGGTTCGGGAAAGCAGGCTCTGGAAGTTGCAAACGGCCTTGAAGCCGATGTTGTAACCCTTGCACTTGAATATGATGTAAAAGCTGTTCAGGACGCCGGACTTATTGAGGAAGGCTGGGTAAATGAATTTGAAAAGGACAGCTCACCATATACTTCAACTATCGTATTCCTTGTACGCAAGGGCAATCCCAAAAATATTCATGACTGGGACGATATCGTCAAGGACGGAGTTGGCGTAATCACTCCGAATCCTAAGACATCAGGCGGAGCAAGATGGAATTATCTTGCTGCGTGGGCATATGCGGATAAAAAGTTCAGCGGTGATGAAGCTCAGATTAAAGACTTTGTAAAGAAGCTTTATAAAAATGTTCTCGTACTTGATTCCGGTGCAAGAGGTGCTACAACCACATTTGTAGAAAACGGTCAGGGAGATGTCCTTCTTGCATGGGAAAATGAAGCATACCTTTCAATTCAGGATAATCCTGATGACTATGAAATAGTTACACCAAGTATAAGTATTCTTGCACAGCCGTCAGTAGCAGTAGTTGACAGTGTTGTTGACAAGAGAGGAACAAGGGAGGCTGCAACAGAGTATCTCAGCTATCTCTATTCAGATGATGCTCAGAGACTTGCAGGAAAAAATTATTATCGTCCGTCAAATCCGGATATTCTGAATGAATTTGCAGATGTATTTGACCTTGATGTAAATCTTGTTACGATTGAAGATTTCGGCGGCTGGGACAACGCACAGGAAAAGCATTTTACTGACGGCGGAATCTTTGACCAGATATATGAAAATTAAGGAGCATAAATAAATATGAAAAAGGCAGGAAAAAGAGTTATTCCGGGATTCGGACTTTCAATGGGAGTCACCTTGTCAATGGTAAGCCTGATAGTAATAATTCCGCTTGCTTCGCTGGTGATATTTACTTCACAGATGAGCCTTTCGGAGATATGGGAAACTATTACACGTGAAAGGGTTCTCGCAAGCTTTAAGGTAAGCTTTATAACAGCATTTGTTGCATCACTTGTTAATGCAGTTATGGGAGTAATCCTTGCATGGGTACTTGTAAGATATGATTTTCCGCTGAAAAGGATTGTGGACGGACTTATTGAACTGCCTTTTGCAATGCCTACGGCTGTGGCAGGAATTGCACTTACTTCACTTACATCTGATAAAGGACTTGTGGGAAAATTTTTTGCAAACTTTGGAATAAAAATTGCCTATACCCGAATCGGAATAACTGTTGCACTTATATTTATAGGTATTCCGTTTGTAGTCCGTGCGGTACAGCCCGTACTTGAAAAGCTTGACCCTGCATATGAAGAGGCAGCAGGAGTAATGGGAGCTTCGAGGTCAAGAATTTTCAGAAGTATAATTCTTCCGGAAATCCTTCCGGCAGCCTTTACGGGATTCGGTCTTGCATTCGGAAGATGTCTGGGTGAATACGGAAGCGTTGTATTTATAGCAGGCAACAAACCTTTTGAGACAGAAATAACTCCGCTTATAATTATGTCGGAGCTTCAGGAATATGATTATTCAAGTGCAACAGCAATAGCACTTGTAATGCTTGCAACAGCATTTCTTACACTGTTTCTTGTAAATCTTATTCAGGCAAGAAATACCAGAATCCTTGGCAGATAGGAGGTTTAAAAATGGAAAATAACAAATCGGGTTCAAAGGCTGTAAAATGGATTCTGGTGGGAATAAGCTTCCTGTTTATATTTGTAATGCTGATACTTCCTCTTATTACAGTTATAACCGAGGCTTTAAGAAGTGGCTGGAATACATATATTCAGGCGGTAACAGATGAATATACTGTTAAAGCGGTTCTTCTTACGATTGAAGCGACAGTCTGTGCAGTAATTTTCAATACAATTTTCGGACTTTTTGCTTCATGGACAATAACTAAATACAGATTCAGAGGGAAAAAGCTTCTTACTACGCTTATTGATATTCCGGTAACAGTATCGCCTATAATTGCAGGTCTTGTATTCGTTCTCACTTTTGGCAGACAGAGCTTTCTGTATCCCTATTTACAGAAGCTTGATATAGATATTGTATTTGCAGTTCCCGGAATAATTCTTGCAACAATATTTGTTACATTTCCGTTCATCTCAAGGGAACTTATTCCCGTACTTGAGACTCAGGGAACAGATGAAGAAGAGGCAGCTTCGATTATGGGAGCAGGCGGATTTAAAATATTCACAAAGATAACATTTCCGCATGTGACATCCTCCCCCACCTGTAGAGGTGGGGGCTTCCTCTCATTATGAGCAGTCGGTTCTCGTTCGATAGCACAAATGTACTAAGCATAAGCGAGCTATCCCCGTATGTCCTACGGTTATTTGATAGATTTGTCTGTTATC
>JAQXFT010000046.1 GCA_029005335.1 Oscillospiraceae bacterium | reverse complement strand
TGCCGTTTCTGGGACAGCACTACTCACGAAAAACTTGATAAAGACCGTTTCCGCCGTGATATGGGCAACGTTGAAGAAGCATATCAGGAAATCATGAAAAGACTGATGGGTGAATAATATGGGCGGATTTTTTGGTGCTGTATCCGAAAATGACTGCATTGCAGATGTATTTTTCGGAACGGATTATCATTCACATCTCGGAACAAGGAGAGGCGGTATGACTGCCTATTCCGAAACACTCGGATTTCAGAGAAATATTCACAGTATAGAAAATTCCCCCTTCCGTACAAAGTTTGAAAAGGACGTTGAGGGTATGAAGGGTAAAATCTGTATCGGCTGTATAAGCGATACAGACCCTCAGCCTATTATGGTGAGGTCAAAGCTCGGACTTTATGCTGTATGTACTGTCGGTATTATCAATAACGCCGATGAGCTTGTGAATGAACTTCTTGACAATGGCTGTGCAAACTTTGAAACCATGAGCAGCGGAAACATCAATTCCGGTGACTTAATAGGTGCTTTGATAGCTCAGAAGTCGTCATTTGTCGAGGGAATAAAATATGCACAGTCAAAAATAAAGGGTACTATGTCCTTGCTTATTCTTGAAAAAGACCGCATAATAGCTTCACGTGACAAAATGGGCAGACTTCCGATTGTAATCGGAAAAAGAGATGACGGCTATTGTGTTTCGCTTGAGTCTTTCGCATTCCAGAAGCTCGGATATGATACCTGCTATGAACTCAAAGCAGGCGAAATCGTAAGCATTACTGAAAAGGGCTTTGAAACTCTCTCAGAGGGCGGAGATGATATGCGTATATGTTCATTCCTCTGGACATATTACGGATACCCCAATGCCGTCTATGAAGGCGTTACTGTTGAAACCATGCGTACACGCAACGGCGAAATTATGGCGGAAACCGATATTAAAAACGGAAATCTCCCTGATGTTGACTATGTATGCGGTGTTCCTGATTCAGGTATACCCCATGCAATAGGCTATGCCAACAGAAGCGGTATACCATTTGCAAGACCATTTATAAAGTATACACCTACATGGCCGAGAAGCTTTATGCCAACCAGTCAGGCAATGCGTAACCGTGTGGCAAAAATGAAGCTTATACCAGTACATGAGCTTATCGACGGCAAAAAGCTTCTCTTTGTCGATGACAGTATTGTAAGAGGAACGCAGATGCGTGAAACTGTTGAATTTCTCTATGAAAACGGTGCAAAGGAAGTTCATATGCGTTCAGCCTGTCCGCCTATTATGTATGGCTGTAAATATCTTAACTTCTCCAGAAGCACTTCTGAGCTTGAACTGATTGCAAGAAAAATCATTGATGAAGCCGAGGGTGCAGAGGGAGTTAAATATATCGCAGAATACAGCAATTCGCAGACAGAGAGAGGAAAATATCTCCGTGACGAAATATGCCGTCGCCTGAAGCTTACTTCACTGGAATTTCAGTCACTTGAGGGAACTCAGAAAGCTATCGGACTGCCGGAATGTAAGCTTTGCACCTACTGCTGGAGCGGAAAGGAATGACTTTGAATTGAATAATCAGATACATGAAGAATGCGGAGTTTTCGGCATTTATTCATATAATAAAACTGACGTGGCTTATAAGACCTATCATGCACTGTTTGCATTACAGCACAGAGGTCAGGAAAGCTGTGGTATAGTTGTAAATGACAACGGAGTATTTTCACATCATAAGGATTTGGGACTTGTTCCCGAAGTATTCGGACATAATAATCTTGAAAAACTGGGTGACGGAAATATCGCAGTCGGACATGTAAGATATTCAACAACCGGAAAGTCAAACAGAACCAATGCACAGCCGTTAGTAGTCCGCCATGTAAAAGGGCCTATGGCTATCGCACATAACGGAAATCTGATTAATGCCCATGAACTGCGTGAAAAATATGAGCTTAAAGGAGCAATTTTTCATTCGACAAACGATACGGAAGTAATATCCTATGCAATTACTGAACAGAGACTTATTCAGCCGTCCATTGAAAAAGCAGTCGAAAAAGCTGTGGGAGAGCTTAAAGGAGCATTTTCTCTTGTAATAATGTCTCCGCAGAAGCTCATAGCAGTAAGAGACCCGAACGGCTTCCGTCCTCTCTGTATGGGCAGATGCAAGGATAATTCAATAGTATTTGCGTCGGAAACCTGTGCTTTGGACAGTGTCGGAGCAGAATTTATCCGTGACCTTGACCCCGGAGAAATAGTTGTTGCTGACGGTGACGGAATACGTTCAATAAGAACTCACTGCGGAAAAAAGGGTACAATATGCGTTTTTGAATATGTGTACTTTGCAAGACCCGATTCTGTAATTCAGGGTTGCAGTGTGCATAAGGCTCGTCTGAAAGCAGGAGAGCTTCTCTGGAAGGAACACCCTGTCGAAGCTGATGTAGTTATAGGAGTTCCCGACAGCGGTCTTGATGCAGCACTCGGATTTTCACACGCTTCCGGTATTCCTTACGGAGTCGGATTCGTAAAAAACCGGTATGTAGGCAGAACCTTTATACAGCCTACTCAGGCACAGCGTACAAATGCCGTCAGAATCAAGCTGAATGTCGTTAAAGACGTTGTAAAGGATAAAAGAGTAGTCCTTATTGATGACAGCATTGTCAGAGGTACAACCTGTGCAAGAATCGTAAATCTTCTGCGTGAAGCCGGTGCAAAGGAAATTCATATGAGGATTTCATGCCCGCCCTTTATAAATCAGTGCTACTTCGGAACGGATATCGACAGCAAGGAAAATTTAATCGCCTGCAAAATGACTGTTCCGGAAATATGCAGGGAAGTAGGAGCGGATTCTCTCGGATATTTAAGCATTGACGGGGTAAAAAGCATTGCAGAGGGTGCAGACTGCGATTTCTGTGTCGGTTGCTTTACCGGAAAATATCCTGTTGACGTTCCGGAGGTCATGCCTAAAGATAAGTTTGAATATAAAATAGGTGAATAATAAACAGAAAGGAATTTGTTTTAATGAAGAGCTATTCTGAAAGCTATAAAAAAGCCGGTGTTGATGTTACAGCCGGATATAAAGCCGTTGAACTTATGAAAGCACATATCGCCAAAACTATGACGAGCGGAGTGCTTTCCGGAATAGGCGGATTCGGAGGACTTTTTGAAATAGATATGACCGGTATCAAAAAGCCTGTACTTGTTTCCGGTACGGACGG
>JAQXFT010000045.1 GCA_029005335.1 Oscillospiraceae bacterium | reverse complement strand
GGTTTCCTTTACTCTTTCAGACGACTTTTTTATTATACCACAGATTTTTTATTTTGTCAAGTGCTTTTTTCAACTTTTTCAAAATCTTTTTTGTGATTGTCATCTCTGCCAGACGACTTGTTTATTATATCACAGATTGTCGCATTTTGTCAATATGTAATATTAGCCAAAGTCGAGGGGTTAAATCTGTATGTTTTTTTGCAGACAGCAACAAAAAAGGCGGTATTCACCGCCTTAATCATCAGATTTTTCTCATGGAGAAACAATTGTATCCATATCAAAGCTTCTGACGCTTCTTCCATTCTGCTTCTCCTCCTGCTTTACAGGATAAGAGCCAATATACATATCGCTGTCGGTTCTTCCGGAAACAACTGATTTTACTATATAATTATCAACATAAATTTTATATACAGTATCTTCGCTTCCGGAGAAAATCTTATTTATTTTTTTGGCAAAGCTCTTATTAAAAGAAGCATCGCCTGTACTTGTACCGTCTGATTCAAGGCAGGTACCTGATGTGCCGTCCCAGTAAAAATAAAACTCTCCGTCACCTATATCATGCTCATCTGCATCAAGCTTTCTCTCTTTGAAACGATATTCCTGTACTATGGATTGTGCGGCATTGAAAATAACTCTTGAATTGTTATTCTGAGATTTTATTCTTGAATTTGCGATATAATTCATCATATTAGGTGTTAAAACGGCTGCAAGTATACCTATAATAGCAATAACGATTATCAGCTCAACCAAAGTAAAGCCTTTTAACTTTTTCATGATATTCACTCCCAAAAATATTAAATATACATTTATTATAACATAAGATGAATAAATTGTCAATCGATTTAAAATATTTAATCTGTAAAAAAACCTTTCGGCTATATGTGCAGAATGACCAAAAAAATTTGGTTTCTAAAAGTATCCTGTCCTGTATTATTTATATGCTTTCCGGTGTCAGAATTTGATTCAGATGGCATAATTCCTTTGATTTATTTTTGATAAATTTGGAAGAAAAGCCGATTCTTCAACTTTATTATGACACTACCAAAAAAGCCCCTTTGAAAGGGGCTTTTTTAATGCGGATGACAGGAATTGAACCTGCACGGATTTCTCCGCCAGAACCTAAATCTGGTGCGTATGCCAGTTTCGCCACATCCGCATAATAACATTATACCATAAAAACCTGAAAAGTCAAGAATTATTTTTCAAGAAATTCAACAGCCTTTTTAAGCTGAATATCATCATCAGTACCAATCAGGGAATTATCCATAGGAATAACAATATCAGGAGTTATTCCGATATTATGGTAATTCGGGCAGTCGTTGACATAGTAATAACCGCCGACAAGATAAAGAGAGGTAAAGTCATCAAGCATATATTTCAGTTGAAAAACGCCTTTTCCTGCGGTCTGAGTACCTATAACAGTTCCAAGACCCGTATCCTGAAACAGAAGCGGAAATATTTCCCCGCTGCTGTATGTTTCACCCGAAACAAGCAAAACAATATTAAAGCTGTATTCTATACCGTCTGAGGTTTCATAAATTTCTTCCTTTCCGGATTTGGAATAAACTTCTTTTACCTGATTTCCGGAATCAGCGAAAAGGTCGAAAAATTTAATAGTTTCCGTTGTCAGTCCTCCTCCGTTTTGTCTCAGGTCAAATATAACATTTTCAGTATCGGGATTTTCATTTACAGCAGAACGGAAATTGCTTACAGACGAATCATCAAAGATATTGAAACGGTAATAAAGGGTATTATCATCAATCATTCTGTAATCAACATCAGAATATCTTTCCATTATATTCCGCCTTACAAATTCAATTTCAAAGGATTCAGAATCACGCATTATTTTCAGATTCATTTTTGTGTAATCCTTACCCATAAGTTCAGAGATAATATTATAGTACCCTGTTTCAATGACATTCTGTCCGTCAATATCAGTAATAAGGTCTCCTGCTTTAAGACCCATTTTTTCAGCCTGTGAATTTTTTTCAACTTCTGTCACAAGAATATTTCTCGTTTTATCTTTATCAATCTGAAAACCGCTTGATTTCAGCGTAATTGAATAATTCACATCTCTTTCGGCAGACTCATTCATTGCACGATAATATGTATATTTATCATCAAGACCGTTTACAGCTCCGGAAATCATATCATAGGTCATCTGTTCTTTATCAGTATCAAGATAGAAATTCTCATCAATATTATCAATAACCTCAAGAAGCTGACTGTTCTGCCTGCCGAATTCTATTTCATCTTTATAATAATAATATGTGCCGAGATATGTCAGACCTGCAACAGCTGTTAATGAAAAAATTCCGTATATAATTTTATGACTGATTTTTTTCATAAATCCTCCGGATAATAAAAATCCCTCTCTCAGTAAAGAGAGAGGGTAAAAATTAATTTTTTTCAGAAATTAGCACATACCTGCCTTAGCCTTAGCAAGAGTAAGTGCGTCACCTAACTTACTTGCACCGCTGTATGTCTTATAGTTATCAACAGTAATGCAACCACCAGGATATGTACCTGTATATGTTGAGTCAACAGCAACTGCTACAGCCTTGCAGACGCCACCTTCGCAAGCAGCCTGGAAGTTAAGTCCGTCCATATCGTCCATATAGTTCTTAATCTTTGTGAAGAATGAAGCATTATCGCCAGCTTCCCAAGCGGAAACGTTAGAAATACCTGAGCCACTGCCTGTAACTGTATTGATAGCACCAACGTCCTTGCCTTCTTCATCGAGTTCGATAAGAGCTGTATTTATAGCTTTCTGAACAGAGTTAGCAGCAGAGTTAGCAGAAGAAACCTTGGATTTCTTTACATAGCCGAGCATTGAAGGAACGAGGATTGCTGCGAGTACGCCGATGATAGCGATAACAACGATAAGTTCAACGAGGGTAAAACCCTTAACCTTTTTAGTTTTCATACCGAAAACCCTCCTTATAGAATTAATAGAATGTTTAACCGGAATCCGAACC
>JAQXFT010000044.1 GCA_029005335.1 Oscillospiraceae bacterium | reverse complement strand
ATAGGATATTTTCATCAGAATATTTTTCAGTATATAAAAAATTGTGAAGTTCCTAAATCGGGCTGGGACGTTATAGTTACTCCTGAAGACAAAACAAAAATTTATGTAGAAATGAAAAACAAGCATAACACTATGAATTCTTCAGCTTCACAAAAAATATATATACAAATGCAGAATCAGATAATAAAAACTCCTTTTGATAAATGCTTTCTTGTCGAGACAATCGCTCCAAAGTCAAGAAATATTCCATGGGGTTGCAGTGTTAATGGTCAGCATGTTGAAGACGAAAGAATAAGGCGTGTATCTATGGACAGGTTTTATGCAATCGTTACCGGAGACAATACGGCATTTTATAAAATGTGTATGAAGCTGCCTGAAACAATTGAAAAGGTTCTGTCTGAAAATGACAGTCTTTCAGCCGGAAAGGATACAGTCCTTGATGAGCTTATGAACATAGACAGAGATATTCAGAAAGCATTGTATAAGCTTGCATTTAATTCTTATGACGGTTTTAATTTATGTTGAATAAAAAAACGGAGGAATTATATGAGAGTTGCAGTAAATTTTAATCCCGAAAAAAACAATGCACCTCAGTGTGCAGAAAAAGTCTGTGAAATACTTCTCGGTGACGGTGCGGAAGTATCAGTAAGCCCCGCATACAGAAATAAGTTTTCAAAATATAAGAATATTATATTTGAACCGTTAAGCGAATCGGCGGAAAAATCTGATTTTGTAATAGCAATAGGCGGTGACGGAACTATGCTCCGTTGTGCAAAGAAAATAATCGGATACAGAGCCGGAATGATTGGAATAAATACGGGAAGACTGGGATTTATGGCAAGTCTGGAATCTGACTGTCTTGAAAAGCTTCTGTTGCTTAAAAGAGGACAGTATGAAATTACTGAAAGAATGTTGCTTCATGGCATACTTTATGATAAGACAGAAAAATATGAATTTGATGCTCTCAACGATATAAATATAAGTGGAATGTATTCAAAGATATGCGATTTCGGTCTTTATTCCGGAAGCTATCAGGTTGGAAGCTACCGTGCCGACGGAGTAATATTCAGTACTCCGACCGGTTCAACAGCTTATGCCCTTTCAGCAGGAGGCCCTGTTATCGAACCTGATCTGGAGTGCATTGAAATGACTCTTGTATGTCCTCATTCGCTTTTTTCAAGAGCAATGCTTTTTTCTCCTGAAAGAACTCTCACCCTTCTGAGCAAATCCTCAAGCGAAGAATCCCCCGTATATATGAGCTTTGACGGTGAATCCCCTGTAACCTTTCAGGCGGAAAGCAGACTTGAAATTTCAAAAAGCCGTTACAAGATACCCTTTGTGGATTTCTATTCAAAGAATGCTTTTCATGAATCACTGTCAAAAAAGCTTATGCAGTCGATAAAATAGGCGGTGAATATTATGGAAAAATCAGATAAGACCGGAGAGTCAAAGCCTGAAGCAATACTGAGGCTTGTATCCGAAGAAAAAATATCACGTCAGAAGGTTCTTATTGAACGTCTGAGAGAACTGGGCTACAGTGTAACTCAGTCCACAGTATCAAGAGATATAAAAAAGCTGGGTATAGTAAAAACTTCCGACAGTGACGGTATCGTAAGATATATGGTATCAGCTGTCAGGTTTTCCGACAAGAGCATATTTACAGCGGGTGTTACAAGTGCTGATTATGCCGGAAATACAGCAGTCATAAAATGCAGGGCAGGTACTGCTCAGGCAGTATGTGCAACACTGGATACTATGGATTATCCGGATATTGTCGGAACTCTTGCCGGAGACGATACTATATTTGTACTCATGCGGAGCGAAAATGATGCAAAGCATATTGTCGGGAAGCTCAGAAAAGAGCTTCAGCTTGACGATTAGCCGGAGGTTAAAAATGCTGAAAGAAATATATATAAAAAATCTTGCTGTAATCAGAGAAGCGGTCATACCTCTTTCTGAAAATCTCAATATCTTTACAGGCGAAACCGGTGCAGGAAAATCAATACTTATAAACGGAATCAATGCTGTAATGGGTCAGAGATGCAGTAAGGAGCTGGTCAGGACAGGCTGTGATAAAGCTATAATAACAGCACTCTTTTCCGACCTCGAACCGGATATAATTTCAAAGCTCGATGAGCTTGGAATATCCCATGACAACAGCGAAATTACAATAACAAGAGAAATAAGCTCTGACGGCAGAAGTACAGCAAGGATAAATTCGAGAACATCATCTGCATCTGTACTCAGGGAAATAGGCAGTATGCTTATAAATATTCACGGACAGCATGACAATCAGATACTTATGGACAGCGAAAGCCATATAAAATTACTTGACAGCTTCGGAGATAACTCGGAGCTTCTGGAGGACTATAAGGAGAGCTTTAAAAAGCTTCAGAACTGTGCAAGAAAGCTCGGGGAGCTGAAAAAGCTTGAAAAATCAAAAGCTGAACGCTTGCGTTATCTGAATACTGTTATTGAGGAAATCGGAGCTTTGAAGCTTTCGGAGGGCGAGGAGGAACAGCTTGAAAAAGAATACAGGACAGCAGGCAATGCTGAAAATATCATAAAAGCTCTACGGAATGCCGGACAGGCTTTGAATGGTGACAACTGTGCAACGGAACTGATTGAATATGCTGAAAAAGAGCTTGAGGATTATTCCGGAAACAAAAATATATCACAGATTTTTGAAAGACTTTCAGCGGTAGAAATAGAACTTTCCGATATATCATCTGAAATCAGCAGTCTGTGCGATAAAACCGAAGTTGATTCACAGCGTCTTGAATATCTCAGAAGCAGACTGGGAGAAATAAACCGCCTTAAAAAGAAGTATTTCTGTGATTATGACGGGCTTATGAAGCTTTTTAACGATTCAGTGCTTGAATATGATATGCTTGAAAATTCCTCCGATAATCTTTATAGGCTTGTTGAGGAAAAAGAAAGACTCCTCCATGAAGCTACTGAAAAGGCTAAAAGATTATCCGAACAGCGTGAAAAATCTGCGGAAAGCTTTGTATCCGGAGTTACGGCTGAGCTTGAATTTTTAAATATGCCGGACGTAACGCTTAAAGTAAATCATGAAAAAGGAAAGCTTACTCTTAATGGTATGGATACTATGGAAATCCTTATATCTGCAAACAGAGGAGAAGAACCAAAAAGCATATCAAAAATAGCATCAGGCGGAGAGTTTTCAAGAATAATGCTTGCACTAAAAAGTGTACTTGCCGTGAAAGACAGCATACCTACCATGATTTTTGATGAAATAGATACGGGCGTAAGCGGTAAGGCTGCACAGAAAATCGGCATAAAGCTGCGTGAAATAGGAAGAGTGCGACAGGTTATATGCGTTACTCATCTTTCACAGATTGCTGTTATGGCTGACAATCATCTTCTTATAGAAAAAAGTACGGTTGGCGACCGTACTGAAACAAATGTATATCAGCTTGATTTCAAGGGAAGAGTATCGGAAATCGCAAGAATTATGGGCGGTGACAATCCGAGTGAGCTTATGCTTGAAACTGCTGAATCGGAACTTCTTAAAGTAAAGGAGCTTGACTGATGAAAATATATTCTGCACGTCACGGACAGACTGACTATAATTTAAATGATTTGATTCAGGGAACTACCGACAATGAACTGAATGAGACAGGAATTTCTCAGGCATATGAGCTTGCTGAAAAAGTAAGTGCGAAAAAGGATATAGATTTTATTATATCATCTCCTATGAAAAGAGCATACCAGACGGCTTCTGTAATCGCTGAAAAAAACAGGCTTGAAATAATTACGGACGAAAGATTCCGTGAATGGGACTATGGGAAATATGAGGGTATGCACAGAACAGCATCAGGATTTGCGGAAAATAAAATCCAGTTCGGAGTAAGAATGGGTACTGACGGGGAATCTGTTTTACAGCTTGCACATCGTGTATATTCAGCACTTGATGATATAATAAAAAAATATCCGGATAAAAATATCCTGATAGTATGTCATGGCGGAGTATGCAGAATCATTGAAACATATTTTCATGACCTCGATACCGTGAGCTATAGTAACTGGTTTATGGATAACTGCCAGATTCTGGAATACAATATAAATTAGGAGTTGAATTTTATGAAAACGGGTGTTGACTATTATCCGGAACAGCGAAGTAAGGCGGATATTCAGAGAGATGCCGAAATTATGGCTAAAACAGGTATAAAGCTTGTAAGAATGGGCGGAAAATCATGGTGCAGGCTTGAACCTCATGACAACAGCTATTCATTTGAATGGCTTGATGAGGCTATATCTGTTTTTGCAAGATACGGAATGGGAATTGTGCTTACGATTCCGGCTGGAAAGCCTCCGCAGTGGTTAAAAAAAAAGGCTGAAAGCATATGTCTTAATTCTCCGGAGCTTCTCAGGCATACAAGCCGTTTTACTGATGAATTTACAAAGCACTGTTCTCAGAATAAAGCCATTGCCGGAATACATATTGACTGCACTATTGATATATGTGACTGTAAGCACTGCCGTGATGAATTTATAAACTGGCTTAAGGACAGATATGATAATCTCTCAAATCTTAACAGGGCATTCGGAACTATTGCGGACGGAAAAGAATATACTGAATGGGAACAGGTTGCTTCTGAGAAAGAAAAAAGTCCGTCGCTTATGCTTGATTATTACAGATATTCTAGTGAATGCCGGAGAAGGTATATAAATTTTCAGGGAGCTGTTGCAAAAAAGAATATGCCTAAAATCCCTCTTTCCGTAATTTTGCATTCCGGCACGAATTGTTATTATGAATATGACTGTATGAAATATATTTCTGCTGAAGGTTTTCCGGAAGACGACGGACTGAATAATTTCAGATACGATTTTGCAAGGGGAATACTTAAAAGAAATTTTATACTTTCCCAGAGATTCGGAAAATCGATTCCACGTCCGAATATTCTGAAAGGAAGTGCAATACAGGCATTTTCGCACGGAGCTGATACTATATATTATAAGTGGAATACAGCACTTTCCGGAGAAGAAATGTTTGATTACGGACTTATAGACCACAGCGGAATCCCCTCGAGATGTTTTTTTGAATTTTCGGAATTCTGTAAAATGGCTATGAGACTTGAAAGCATAAATGATACCTGTGTAAAATCTCAAATCTGTATTCTGTATTCTCCCGAGAGCGAATATGCCTTCGGAATACATGAAAATATGCCATATATCCGACAGCTTATGAAATTCTATAATGCATTCAGAAAGTATGGAGCAAATGTTGATATAGTTAGTGCAAAAACGGAGCTTTCAGACTATTCTCTTGTAATAGCACCGAATATATATGTAAATGATAAAGCTGTAACAGAAAATATATACCGTTATGTCATAAACGGCGGAACGCTTGTTATGACGACAAGAAGCGGAGTAAAAAATTCTTCAAATAATTGTATTCCTGAGCATCTTCCCACTGTATTTCGTGAGCTTATAGGAGCAGAGGTTGCGGAATATGACCGCAAAGCAGAGAATCAGAGCATAACTGATTATTCCGGAGAGGTTTTTGAATGCAGTGACTGGTGCGATATTCTGAAACTCAATACAGCAAGGACTTATGCGGAATACAATAAGAATTATTATATGGGCTGTACTGCAATAACTGTCAATGATTACTGCAAAGGAAAAGTATACTATATAGGAACAGTTACAGATGATAATTTCTGTATGAATTTTGTCGGAAAGCTTATGAAATATCATAGTATACCACGTTTAAAGGGAATGCCGGACGGAATTGAAGTTACTACCAGAACCAATGGCAGGGATAATTTTATAATATTTTTCAATAATTCTCCGGAAGGTCAGACTATAGAGCTTCCGAAAGCTATGTATAGTGTTATTGACAGCAGAGGCAAGCAGAGATTGGAGCTTGCACCTTATGATGCGGATATACTCAGAAATTAGTTGTGACATCCTCCCACACCTATAGAGGTGGGGGCTTCCTCTCATTATGAGCAGTCGGTTCTCGTTCGAGAGCACCAGTGTACTAAGCATAAGCGAGCTATCCCCGTATGTCCTACGGTTCTTTATATTTTCTGTTATGCGATAACTAATCGCATACCTTCATTTTTTATATTTATTGCAGCATTTATATCTCTGTCATGATGCGTTCCGCATTCCGGACAATCCCATGCTCTT
>JAQXFT010000043.1 GCA_029005335.1 Oscillospiraceae bacterium | reverse complement strand
ATTATATGGTCTCTTGCAAGAAAGGACAAGCATACTTTTCTTCAGGGAATTTACAGCAAATTCCTTGTTCCTGCGGATTTCGCACTGAAAATCATAAAAAAAGGTATCCCCATTTTTCTGAATGAATTTTTATGGGCTGGCAGTATTGCAGTATTGACTCAATGTTATTCAACAAGAAGCCTTGAAATAGTAGCCGGTCTGAATATTTCAAATGCCCTCTGCAATCTCCTTAATGTCGTGTTTGTAGCTCTCGGTTCGGCTGTGGGAATCATTATAGGTCAGACTCTCGGAGCATCGGAATATGACAAAGCAAAAAATGATTCATTCAAGCTCATGAAATTTGCGGGCGGAATCTGCATAATCCTTACAGTAATATTGATTCTGTTCTCGGGAATATTCCCTGAATTTTATGATACAACCACCGAAATAAAAGAATACGGCAAAAACTTCATCATAATTACAGCATTGTTTTTCCCGTTGCAGGGTATGCTGAATGCTCTTTATTTCACACTGCGTTCGGGCGGTCAGACCTTTATTACATTCCTTTTTGACAGTGTATATTCATGGGCGGTAACTGTTCCTCTGGCATATCTGCTTTGCAGATTCACGGGAATACAAATTCTCGGCATATATGCGATAGTGCAGTCAGTCGATATAATCAAATTCGCAATAGGATATGTGCTTATAAAAAAAGGAATATGGATCAGCAATATTGTATCAGAATAATATTACAGAAAAGAGGCTTTTATATGAAAAAAGAATATCTTGAAGCAGGTAAAATAGTAAATACCCACGGAATAAGAGGAGAAGTTAAAATTATGCCCTACTGCGATTCTCCCGAGCTTCTCTGCGACTTCGACAGGCTCTTTATGGGAAAATCTTTAAAAGAAATATATATCGAACGTTCAAGGGTTCAGAAAAATATGATTATCTGCAAGATTGAGGGCGTTGACACTCCGGAGGAGGCTGAAAAGCTCCGCAATAAAATGCTTTATATGCACCGTGACGACCTTGAACTTGATGAAGATACCTATTTCATTCAGGACTTAATCGGTATGACTGTAAAAGATGCCGATACGGGTGAGGTTTACGGAATTATTGATGATGTTTTCCAGACTGGTGCAAATGATGTATACTCAATAAAAAACGGCGATAAAAGCTATCTTGTTCCGGCTATTGCTGATGTGGTCATAACTACTGACATTGATTCCGGAATAATGACTATAAGACCTCTGGAGGGACTTTTTGATGAAGATTGAAATAGCTACGCTTTTTCCCGAAATGTGTGAAGCCGTTCTCGGTGAAAGCATTATCGGACGTGCCAGAAAAAAGGGCGTTATAGATATAAAATGCCGTAATATACGTGATTATACCCTCGATAAGCACAGGCGTGTTGATGATATACCATATGGAGGCGGTATGGGTATGGTTATGCAGTGCGACCCGATTTATAACTGCTATAAAGCAGTATGCGAGGAAAACAATGCAAAACCCCATACAATCTATATGTCACCCAAGGGCAGAATTTTTAATCAGCAGAAAGCAATAGAACTCTCTGAACGTGAATTTATTTTCATAATATGCGGTCACTATGAGGGAGTAGACCAGAGAATTATCGATGAAATCGTTGATGAGGAAATTTCTGCCGGCGACTATGTGCTTACAGGCGGTGAAATTCCTGCAATTATGCTTACCGATGCTGTTGCAAGAATGTGCAAAGGTGTTCTATCGGATTCAGTATGCTTTGAAGATGAAAGTATTTATGGCGGTCTGCTCGAATATCCCCACTACACCCGCCCCGAAATATGGAACGGAAAACAAGTTCCTCCCGTTCTGCTATCGGGTCATCACAAGAATATCGCCGAATGGAGACTTCAGAAAAGTATTGAGCTGACCCGTGAACGCCGTCCCGATTTGATTGAAAAATATGAACATTCGGTTAAATAATATAATACCTATTGTAATTATTTTCAGCTGTTATATCCTGCATGTATATTTTTCGTTGCATTGCACATAATTATATGTTGAAAATTATCTATTTCTACAATCAAATTCAACTTTTTAAATTGTGATATTGAACAAGTAAAACTTATTTTTTATATCTCCATTTAATATAAATGTAGAAAATAACAATTTAATCCAACTTAATCCTGAAAATCCGTTGACTATAAAAAAAAATATATGTATAATATTATCAGGCGGTAAAAATGTATGATACCTGCCTTACCATCTACTGTTTAAATAACAGATTAAGGAGAGAGTGATATGTTCTATAAAGAAGTTGTTGTTAAAAATCAGGTTGGTCTCCATGCCAGACCTGCTACATTTTTCATTCAGAAAGCCAACGAATTCAAGGCTTCTATCTGGATTGAAAAAGCTGAACGCAGAGTCAATGCTAAAAGCCTTCTCGGTATCCTTTCACTTGGTATCGTCGGCGGTACTTCAATAAAGGTAATCGCTGATGGTTCTGATGAGGTTCAGGCTGTAAATGCTCTTGTTGAACTCGTTGACAGCGGTTTCAGTGAAGAAACAAGATAAACAAAAACAAAAATAATCCGGCTGAAGGGCGTTATTATTCTATAACGCCCTGTTTTGTATATTCTGACATATTTTCCGCAAATATTCCGTAGCCCCTCGTCGGGTCGGATATGAATACATGTGTTACCGCTCCGACTATTTTTTCATTCTGTATTATCGGGCTTCCGCTCATTCCCTGAACTATTCCGCCGGTCTTCTCTATAAGATTTTCATCGGTAATTCTTATAATCATGTTTTTAGTGCTGTCATCTCCGCTGTAGTCTATTCTCTCTATTTCTATTTCATACCTCTGAGGAGTGCTTCCGCCGGTAGTACAGAGAATATACGCTCTGCCAGTATCTACTTCCTGCTTGAATCCCATTTTATATTCCTCTCCCTGACAGGTCTCTGTCGCTTTATCAGAGAGCTTTCCGAAAATTCCGCACCTGTTATTTATCTCAAGGTCGCCTATGCAGTCCCCCGATACAAAACAGCCGTCAAGCTCTCCCGGAATCCCGCTTCTTCCCTTTACTGTTCCGGTGATTTCAACAGGAACAGCTTTTCCGCTTGATACAGGTACTATTTCTCCGGTATCGGCATCACATATCGGGTGTCCCAGTCCGGCAAACATTCCGCTGGACTTGTCAAGAAATGTCATTGTTCCTATTCCTGCGGTGCTGTCACGTACCCACATTCCGCCTATATAGCAGTTTCTTTCTGCACTCCATACAGGAGTAAGACAGGTTATAAATTCCTTTCCCGAACGGTTTACGGATATTTTAAGCTTCTGCCCTCCGCTTCCGCTTATTATTTCCTGTATCTCCTTGTTTGATGACACAGGAAGATTATTTACAAGACGGATTATATCTCCGGTTCTGATTCCTGCCTCCTTTGCCGGACATTCTCCGGATTCATTCAGCTTTACTACCATTACTCCTTCCATAAGAAGCTTTATTCCGAAGGGCATTCCTCCTGCCGTAAGCACAGGAGCTTCTTTCCGGCATATCTCTACCGATTTTATCGGTATAATTCCAAAAAGCTTTAAATTTACCTCCTGAGATGAAGGACAGGTCAGAAGCTCAGCTCTTGCTGTTCCCGATGATGATACACTTACTACCGGATATGATGCTATATCAAGCTTTTCTCCTCTTTCAACATAAAAGCTGTCGGGAATTTTTCCGGCATAATATTCTGAAGCTCCGCATAATCCAAGCATTGTCGCAGATAATAGCGATACAATAATTTTAAATTTTTTCATCATTCCTCGTCCCTCCATAATTATTATTGGAGAAACTATATATTTTATAACAGTGAAATTCTGATTGAAAATATTATTTTTTAACGGTGCTTTTTATGAAGAAAAATATACTTATTACTGCAAAAATTATTCTGGCTGTCCTGACGCTTATATATCCTCTGTTTATAGTAATGCTTTCAGGAGCCGGACTTATAGTAAATGGTAATTCCTATGGAATTAAACTTATGATATGCGGAATAATATGGATTATTTCCGGACTTCTTACAGCCTCAGGAAGTATATTCTGTATCACAGGAAAAAATATTCCGGCTGTGATATTATCCTTAACAGGATTTCTGCTCTGTATGATTATATTATCTGTCGTTACGGCTCATGCGGAAAAATATGCATGGTCTATGCCTTTTTATGGTAAATCCGACGTTGCCGATATGTACAGAAAAAGAATAATGCCGTCAGTATTTCCGTTTGTTTTAACTATTCTGATTTCGGGGAGGAAGCTATGCGGAAAATAATCAAATCCGCCGGAATTTTTATAAGGGCTGTCCCGTCAATAATACTTTTTGAGCTGTTTTATAAGCTTCTGATTACTGCAATAGCTCTGCCTGCCCTTACCTATCTTATAAGATGGGCTGTTGATATTTCCGGAGTCGGATATATTACTGCTGAAAATCTTATACAGTTTCTTACCTATCCGGCTTCACTCGCAATAATTTTACTCATACTGATTATATGCTCTGTACTGTCTCTTGCAGAAATATCCGCCGTTATAAGCGGTTTTGCAATGCTTTATCAGAAAAAACAAATCAGTGTTTCACTGATGATTAAAGCCGGCTTCAGAAGCACAGGAAAACTTTTTAAAAAATTCAATTTTATACTTATTTTCTATGTTCTGCTGATTCTCCCCGTTACTCAGCTTACTCTTACATCGGGAATATTTGTATTTATCGGAATGCCGGATATCCAGACACTCTACGGAATTTCAGGTAATAAAATATTCTTTGCTGTTATAACTGTTTTTATACTTCTCTCCGCCCTGCTCTCTGACAGAATATACTGCCTGCACTTCTTTACCCTCACAGACCTGAGATACTCCGAAAGTGTAAAAAAAAGCAGGAAAATTACTGAGGGAAAAAGATTCAGAACGGCTCTTTCCGTTATAATCTGGAGCATAGCTATTACGGCTTTTTTCCTGATTATATTTTTTCTGATTTGCTTTATAATATCCTTTGCTATGAAAGGCTTTTCTGAACCCGATACAGCTTTCTTTATTTCTCTTAAACTCATAAAAAAAATTGTCAGTATCTTTAAAGCTTTATCGTCCGTCTTTTTTACTCCTATGCTTTTTGCATATATTACAAGCATATTCATGACGGAGATTGACAAGGATACTGAAATTATTCTCCCGGAACCTGCCGAAAGGACAAGTCCGGTTAAAATAAGAATTATTGCTTTTACGGTTTTTGCTGTATCAGTAGCTCTGAATTACTCATTTATGAAAGATATATCAGCCGAAAATATTATGCTTAATGTAAGCTTTCTGAATAAAACAAAAATTACAGCCCACAGAGGTTTTTCTTCAAAAGCTCCCGAAAATACTGAACCGGCTTTTCAGGAGGCTCTGGAAATAGGTGCTGATTTTATTGAGCTTGATGTCCAGCTCTCTCACGACGGCGAAATCGTTGTGTTCCACGACAAAAGCCTTTCAAGAATTACCGGAATCAAAGAACAGGTCAGAAACATGACTTACAGTCAGCTTCTTGAGCTTGATTACGGAAAGTGGTTCGGAGATGAATTTAAAGGTACAGCAATCATGACTCTTGATGAGGTTCTTGAAAAATTCGGGAATAAAATAAATCTGAATATCGAAATCAAAAAAACTGATGATGAACTTGATACCGCAAGAATTACAGCCGAACTTATAAAAAAATATAATTGTGAGGATTCCTGCTATGTTACATCATTTTCCTATAACGCCCTCAGAGCTGTAAAGAAAATAAATCCTGATATTAAAACAGGTCTTATATCCAATTTTATGACATATGGCGGATACTCAACCCTCCATGATATTGACGCTCTCAGCCTCAATAAAAAATTTGTCTCACAGAATCTAATAAACAATATTCATCTCAACGGAAAAAGAGTATTTATATGGACTGTCAATGACCGCTCAGAAGCTGATAAATTTATAAGAATGGGGGCTGACAACATCATTACGGACAAGCCTGATATGGTTATAAAAGCTGTTTCCTCAAAGGGTAGCGATGCTTATATTATAGATTTTCTTACAAGAATTTTTAACTACTAAAAAAACGGGGACTTAAAAAAGTCCCCTTTGTGTTATATAAGTTTTATAATTCCGTGATAATGCCTGCAAGATACTGCTGTATAACAAGAATATCAATTGTATCAACAAATCCGTCCCCGTTTACATCTGCATTAAGCAGACTTGATTCATTAAGCTGATTCATGTTCGGGTCTCCGACATATGATGCAATCGCAAGTGCGTCCGCAATATCTATTCCTCCGTCAGCATTTGTATCACCGGTTATCAGAGCTGTATAAACATTTGTTCCGCAAGACTTATTCTCTTCAAGTATGACATCGTACATACCCATACATGGCTTTACATTTTCTTCACCGTAATCATCGTTAAGATTTATAAAAGCATTATATATATCCCTGAAATAATTATCGCCCTCATAAGCAGATACTGAATAATATTTCTGGCTGAATATTCCGCTTTTATCTTCATGTTCTTCAATTTTGTAATCTGAATATTTATCAA
This sequence comes from Oscillospiraceae bacterium, assembly GCA_029005335.1. Lineage (GTDB taxonomy): Bacteria > Bacillota > Clostridia > Oscillospirales > Ruminococcaceae > Ruminococcus. Next base: position 1,300 of record JAQXFT010000043.1, on the reverse strand, counting down.
AATCCAAATCAACGTTGCCGGAAACCAGGAACGAAAAGCCCGTAATTCTGCTTCCTGTTTTGACTGTTTCAACAGCTATATTGTAATATCTGTCAATTGAAACAACATCTTCACATTCACTGAGGAAAGATATTACAGCAGGGTATATCTCCTCTTCCATTCTGCTTGAAGGTCCTAAATATGTTCCACGGTTTCTGTTGAATACATATGTATTATCATCAGATTTTTCACAGCGTACATAAGGTGTGCAGTTTTTCCAGACCAATTGATTCAAGCCTTTTTCATCAAGCTCAGAACCCTTTTTCAGCTTAACTTTTAAATTACCCTCATCACGTGTAAAATCTCCTAAATTATCTGGTGAAAACACAATATAAACATAATTGGATTTATCATATGTATAAATAGCTTCTTCACCGAAAACTTCCTTAACCATTTCATCTATTGAGCCGACTGACATATCAGGAGATAAAACTATTGCATTTGAAAACATAGGAACTGCGGAAACGACTGAAAGCGTTAAAGCTGTTAAAGCTGATATTAATTTTTTCATTTTAAACGACCTCCTGTAAAAATTTTCCAGATAAAGTTTTTATCTTGAACTTATTATAGCATTTTAAAAACAGTATGTCAATATACATATTTAACAAATACACCGAAGAAAAATTATGTATTTTTTTACCGAATATTTGTATACAAACATATCCTTTAAAAATGCTTTATAATAATGTATAAAGTATACAAAAATACTATTGACAGATATATATTTTTAATGATATAATAATATATACAATATCACTTGAAGGAGAGATAGAAAATGACTGCCGGAGTATCTACTGCCTGTCTTTATCCGAAACTTCTTGAAGCCTTTCAGGAGCAGTAGAATGCTCTCCTGTCATAATATAAGGAATGTTGTAAGCATCACACACATCCGCAATCCGCTTATCATCAGTAGCCACAAATAACGCATCAACTTTTTTAGCACCTTTTGATTGGTTATATACCCACCAAATCATCGGACGACCACAAATATCCGCCAAAGGTTTTCCTGGAAAACGTGTCGATGCATATCTTGCCAAAATAACTCCTATTACTTTCATAATACTTACCTCCTATCGCAAACATATTAAATATGTTATTTCCAATTTACATTTTTTCTAACTACTTGAGCTGGATTTCCGGCAACAATACACCCTGCTGGAACATCTTTTGTAACCACAGAATTAGCCGCAATCACTGCATTATCTCCTATGACAACTCCTTTTAATATAGTAACTTTACTGCATACCAGAACATGATTTCC
>JAQXFT010000042.1 GCA_029005335.1 Oscillospiraceae bacterium | reverse complement strand
GAAACGTGAGCAGAGAAAATTATCACTTATGAAAAAAGGCTCGTCAAACAGAAATAAACAGAGAATTAAAGTAGCAAAACTGCATGAAAAAGTGGCAAATCAAAGAAAAGATTTCTTGCATAAACAATCAAGGCAGATAGCCAATGCTTATGATTGTGTATGTATTGAAACTCTCGATATGAAAGCAATGTCACAATCCTTGAATTTTGGAAAGTCTGTATCTGATAACGGCTGGGGAATATTCACAGCGTTCTTACAATATAAACTTGAAGAAATGGGAAAAAGACTTATAAAAGCAGATAAATTCTTTGCAAGTTCTCAGATTTGCAGTGTTTGCGGTTACAAAAATTCTGAGACTAAAAATCTTGGTATAAGAGCATGGGAGTGTCCGGAATGCGGAACACATCATGACAGAGATATAAATGCTGCAATAAATATAAAAAATGAAGGTATGCGATTAGTTTTCGCATAACAGAAAATATAACGAACCGTAGGACATACGGGGATAGCTCGCTTATGCTTAGTACGTTGGTACTATCGAACGAGAACCGACTGTCCGGCTTATCCGGAAGGAAGCCCCCGCCTCTATGCCGTCAGGCATAGGCGGGGGAGGATGTCACATCAGCGTGCAATATCTGCGATAATATCGGCACATTTTTCGATTCCGAAAAGACTGCTGTCAAGACAGAGATTATAATTATGGCACATACCCCATTCATTATCCGTATAATATCTGTAATATGTCTTACGCTTTTTGTCCTTGTCACGAAGCATTTTTTCCGGCTTGTTACCGCCCTCATGATAGATATCTGAAATGCGGTTCTTACGGAATTCCATACTTGCACTTATAAATACATTAAGTGTATCTTTTCTTTCTCTGAGTATATAATCCGCACATCTTCCGACTATGACGCACCTACCCTTTTCGGCAAGCTCGGTAATAATCTTCTTCTGAACCGCATATATCTGATAGGATATTGACGGCATATTGATTTCTGAAAGATTACTCATTGAGAGACTGAAAAGAAAGCTGTTTCCGGAGGTTGCATATTCTCCTGCATCTTTTATAATCTCTTCAGCGAATCCGCTTTCCTTAGCGATTTTGTCAACAAGTGCATTGTCGTAGAAATCATATCCGAGCTTTTCTGCGACCAGCTGACCTATATTTCTTCCTCCGCTTCCGTATTCACGGCTTATAGTAATAATATTGTATCCCATAAAATATACCTCCCTGAGAAAAATATTCCATATACTTATTATATCACAGAATCCGGAAAAAGTAAACAGAAATTTTTTAACTCTGCTGTTCAGTTCTGTTAATTATGTAGTTTCTTACTTCATTCCTTTCAATTCCGAGAACAGTTGCAAACTCCTGAAACATGAGATTTTCAGCGGAGGTCAGAATCATTTCATCAGATGATGAAAGATGTCCGTTATGCTTCTGCTTTTCCAACTGCTGATTATACAAGGCTTTTGTCATTTTGATTATGGATTTATAGTCATCACTGTGGAGAATTTTATTGAACTCCAGACGCCTTTCACGGCTGTTTGCAATCCATATACCGGCTTCGCCCTTTATACTGTCTATGAGGCTGTTTATTTCGTCTCTGGAAAAAAGCACCCTGAGCTGTTCTCCGGATTTTTCAACAGGAATATAGTATACCGATGAACTTTTTGAAACAGGTCTGAGCTTATAGTATTCCACATTGTTTTCGCCGTCAAAGCTCCTTGTTTCGATGTCTTCAACCGTGCATACACCAACATTTCTGTATACAACATTTGTACCGTTTTCAAACTTCATATAAAAAATACCTCCGTTTATTATTTTCTGTATATAATTATAACACAAATTTTCAGAAATTGTCATAGGCTTTTTAAACAAAATAAACAATAAAATTTGTCCGGTAAAACAACAATAATGCACATATTGACATTTTCGCTGAATCATACTATAATTATAAGTACAGAAATTTTCCGGAGGAATTTTTAAAATGCTTACAGAAACAGTTACTCAGGCAGTAAAGCAGACAGCTGAGGGTATGACTATAGAAGTATCAACTATAATAAAATTCGGTATAGGAATGGTATTTGTAATGTTTATAATATACCTTCTCGCAGAGCTTACCCCGAAAATTGCAAAGTATACAGATAAATTCATAGAAAAGCACCGCCCTGAAAAAACATCAGACGACCGCACCCACGAGGTAAAAAGCATTTATGACCTTCCCGAAAAAAAATCCGGTAATGACAGCAAAAAAAACTTATAATTTACGAATCGGCCGTTTGCATAAACAGCTGATTTTTTTATGTATATTCTGCACAAATCATATATTAATAATTTGATGAAAATGCAGATTTTCAGTATAATTCATATTTTGTTCATAAAATATCAACATTTTGAATCACAGATATGATATAATAAAAATATATATCGGTTTTTACCAGAATGAGAGAGGATTGATTTTTTATGAAGAAAATGAAAAAGGCTCTGTCCGCTGTTTTAAGCTCATTAATGCTTTCAGCTTCTGTATGCTCAACAACAGTAGCTCCGGCTTCATATGCTACCGGAGATGAAAACTATGCTGAGGCACTTGCAATGTCACTCTACTTTTTTGATTCAAATGAATGTGGTACAGAAGTAGACGATAACCCCCTTACATGGAGAGGCAATTGTCATACATATGATGCTAAGGCTTCACTTTCAAATGCCGTAAACTTCAATTCAGCCTATACATCAATAGTAGACCCCGACGGTGACGGATACGTTGACATAAGCGGAGGTTATCACGATGCAGGCGACCACGTTAAATTTCACCTTACAAACGGTTTTGCCGGTTCATCGCTTGCAATGTCCTATTATCTCAATGAAGGTGCTTACGAAAAGGCAGGCTGTGAAGACCACCTCTTTGAAATACTCAAAAAGATTTCCAACTATCTTATGAAAACTACTTTCCTGAATGATGACGGTACTGTCGCTACAATCTGCTATAACGTTTCAGATGATTCAGACCACTCATACTGGCAGTCTCCGGAGATTCAGACCTATGACAGAAAGACATACTGGATGAGTTCATCAAACAACAATTCTGTTGTCTGCGGAGAAATGGCTTCCGCACTTGCCGGAACTGCATATGTATTAAAGGATTCCGACCCCGATTACTCTGCACAGTGCCTTAAATATGCAAAAGCTATATATGATTTCGGAAATAAATATACAGGAAATGAAACTGCCGGAATGGGAAGTATGTATGGTACAGATACAATGTATCAGGACGAAATGGCTCTCGCTCAGGCATGGTTCTATCTTAACGGAGAGGGTTCACTCCCGTCATATAAGCCGACTAAGGACGGCTGCTACAATGACCAGTATTATGACTATCATCTCTATAGCTGGGATAAGGTATGGGCTGGCTATGCTACTATGATGTACAAGATTACCGGTGATTCTTCATTCTCAAAGGAAATGCAGTTTGAACTTAATAATAAGGGCGGTTGTCCGACAAGCTCATACAATGCAGCCGGCTGGGGTGCATCAAGATATAACTGTGCTTTGCAGATGGTAGCTCTCGGACTTGCAAACGGTGATGCTTCATCAACATATGCACAGGGTGCAAAATATCAGATGGACCATATCCTTGGAAATAATTCAAGAGGTTACAGCTTCCTCATAGGCTATGGCGACAAGTGGCCTACTCATATACATCACAGAGCTGCTAACCCTGGCAATGGTGATACTCCTGGTCAGAATGGTGACGCTAACGCTGATACAGCTGCTAAATATACAAACTATGGTATGCTCGTCGGCGGTGATGATTCAAGCGGAAATTATCTCGATACTACTAAAGAATATCAGTTCACAGAACCGGCTCTTGATTACAACAGCTGTTTTGCACTTGCGTGTGCAGGTCTTGTAAATCTCTATGGCGGTGATGCTTCGGCACTTGATGACGTAATAGCCAATGCAAGCGAAATTGATGAAAACTATGTATTCAACGGCGGTTCATCAAATATAAAGCCTACAGAAACTACTGCACCGGTTACTACCACTTCAGAAACAACGACAACTACAACAATTGCAACTGCAACAGCAAAACCTACAGAAACATCTCCGCAGATTACAACATCTGTTCCGGACGGTCAGATTGTAATATCAGGTGTTATTGATTCAATTGATGAAAAAAGTATTGTAATCGACGGAACTGAATACACATTTGAACACGACTGGCTGCATTATTCATTCGGAAGCTTCAGTGCAGGCGATAACATCATACTGACTGTAAAAACCCAGAACGGAAATATATCTGAAGTCGTAAGCGTTGAGGAAAATAGTAATCCCACCACTACAGAGCCAAGCAGTCCGAATCAATACAAAAAAGGCGATGTAAATAATAACGATGCGGTTGAAATCGCAGATGTTGTTGCCATTTCCGCATATGTTGGTGACAGCAAAAATAATCCGCTCTCAAGTGAGGCTATTATCGCCGGAGACGTTCAGAATACGGGAGACGGTCTTACAGCAGGAGATATCCTTATGATTCAGCAGTATCTCGCAAATATTATTACTGAGCTTTAAAAATAATCATGAAAGAATGTGCGACTGTTGCCAAGATTTTTTACTGACTATGTCAACGAAAACAATATCATAATAACAGGAGGCGATGCCCGTCATATCGGGCGTTCGCTCCGTATGAAAACCGGCGACCCTCTTACTCTTTGCTGCAACAGCATTGATTATAACTGTAAAATAATGTCAATATCAGATGAAGAAGTCAGGCTGGAGCTTATTCAGGCTGTTCCGTGTGAAGCAGAACCCGATATAAATGTAACGCTTTATCAGGCTGTCCCGAAGCTTGACAAGCTCGAATTTATTATACAGAAATCTGTCGAACTCGGTGTGAAGCGTATAGTTCCGTTTATCTCAAAAAGATGTGTTTCACGCCCTGACGAAAAGGATTTTGCAAAAAAGCTTGTCCGCCTCAACAAAATTTCCGAGGAGGCTTCAAAGCAGTCCGGACGGGGAATAATTCCGCAGGTAATGCCGATAATAAATTATAAAACAGCTCTCAGGGATATGTCGCTTCAGGATAAAATAATATTCCTCTATGAAAACGGCGGAAAAAATTTCTCGGAAGTCGATTTGCACGGAATAAAAAATATCGGAATCGTTGTCGGAAGTGAGGGAGGATTTGAATATGACGAAGTTCAGTCCGCTATGATGAATCCGAATACTGAATCCGTATGGCTGGGAAAAAGAATACTGCGTTGTGAAACTGCACCAATAACAGCCCTTTCAATTTTGATGTTTTTAACAAAAAATATATAAGGTATTGAACTTACAGTCTTTATGTGATATAATATATCTATGGTTTTTTCAGATGACCGCAAGCATCTTTAAAAAAATTTATTCTTGCGGAGAAATGAGGAATAAAATGAAAAAATTTTCTATCATGGCTCTGACTATAGGTGCAATTGCACTTGCCGCTGTAGCTGTCTTCAAGATTTTCGGCAAAAAGTCCTCCTGCTGCAAGTACAGTGACGACGATTTCGATGACGATTTCGACGATTACGATTTTGAAACCGACTGCTGTGCTGATGATGAACTCGAAGTAGTTATCCCTGCTGAAGAAAATGATGAGACTGTTGAAGTCAAGGTTGAAGAAAAATCTGAGGAAGCTCCTGAGGAAGAAGAAGCTCCTGCAGAAGAAGTTCCTGTTGAAGAAACTCCTGCTGAAGAAAAAACAGAAGAATAATTTCTAAAAAAATTTCCCGTCAGATTTCTCTGACGGGATTTTTTTATTTCAGCCCAGCAATGATGTTACGTCTCCGAGAAGCTTCCAGCCCTCACCCTTGATTTTTGCAACAGTAAGATTAGTGGTAGTTTCCTTGTCATTTTTTTTGCCCTTGAATTCTATTTCAATGGTGAGATTATAAGCTTTTTTGATATCAAGCTTTGTTGATGTTTCAAGAGATTTTATCTTGTCCTTGCCAAGTGATTTTTTATCCTCAATATCATATGATATTTTCAGACTCTCACCATATCCTGCCTCGAGTATATTTATAATGGTTTCGAGGCCTTCATCACTCATCTGCTTTTCAAATTCATCAGCGGAACTCTCTGGAAGTGATTTTGCAATCATACTGGAATCGCACTTATTGAAGCCTTTGAAGAAAAGGTCAACCGGCTTTTTATATCCTCCTCCCATAAAAGAGCTGAAAAGTCCGATAGCTATAATTATAACAGAAACTATAACAACTCCATAAATTATTACGCTTTTTCCGGAAGAAGCCTTTGAAGAAACAGCTTCATTCTGAGCCTCAGCACAGGTACATATTCCGCCGTCCGGAATTTCCGCACCGCAATATTTACAGTATTTCATTATAAAAAATCCCCCTGAAATTAATCATTTATATTATATTATCATATTTTCCGTATTATGTCAACAAGTAATTTAAAGATTTATGATATTGTCGCACACGTTTTTAATAAAAGCGTTGTCATGTTCGACAAGAATCA
>JAQXFT010000041.1 GCA_029005335.1 Oscillospiraceae bacterium | reverse complement strand
ATAATTAACGCCTTCAAAATCCGGAGCGTCTGAAAATGACGGATATCCGTTATTTTTATCAGCCGACAATATAAAGGAATCTCTCATACCGAATCACCCGAAGCACATGGAAAATCAATGCTTTGCAGATATTCCGCACTTTTGCACTGTTCCGTAGTCAGAGCTAAAAAGTGGTCTGAAACCGGCATTTTTGATACTGCATTCGCCATGACTTCCTTATCGTAGAAATTTATTCCGCTGAAATTGGAAGTCATTGAAAAGCTGTAAATGCAGTCAAAATTCAGAGCGAAATAGGAATTGCTTACGGTATAAGACGAACCTACTAAAATATATCGTGCAGCACTTGGGTCCTTACAGATAAAATTTCCTGTAATTCCGCAGAATGATAAATTATTGTCAAAAATCGTCTTTGTATTTGTATAGCCGGTGTTGAAAAATGTCATATTGAATCTGAACAAACAGCCATAAACCGGCTTGTTAGTCATAGGTTTCATATAATCAGATGTCCCCTCAACAAGCAATTCGCTGTCTGTAATGTTTAATTTGTCAAAAATGCAAAGCGAATTTGACGAACCCGATGTATCATTTATTTTCAAAGCGATTCTGCAGTTTTTCAGCGTTACGGTGTAAGAGCTTGATATCGAACTCATAAAGCAGGTTTTTCCGCCTGCAAGATAAATTCCCCTGAAATAAATATTTTGCAGATTCATCGCACCGCTTCCCGAAAATTTAAAAAGCGAATTTATAGTGTCTGACACATCAACTCTCCTGAAAAAGTTTGAAACTGTATGCCCGTCACCGTCAAGCTGTTTAAAGCTTAAACCTATCGCTCCACTTGTTGAAGTTCTGTCAGTCTGGGCGAAATCAATATCCGCACCGAGCTTGTAATATTTGTCCGAACCGCCATTCATATTGCAGAAATCTTCATAATTCATAACAATATATGGGTCTGTCTGCGTTCCTGTACCTGTCATATTAGCCCTCCTTATATAATTACATAGAGAACATCATCTGAATGAGTCTCTGTATTGTATTCCGATAAAGTCAGAGCCTTAATCTTTATCTGAGATTCAAGAGAATTGACTGATGATTCCAGATTATCAAGCCTGTTATCAATCTCAGTGGTATCAAAGCTCTGAATTTTATTTTCAATCAGATTCAGACCGTCAGAAACAACAGAATTTATCTCGCCTATAACCTGTTCCTTGACATCGGGAAGAGGCGTATTTTCACCGTTAAGGGATTCCCTTACATAAACCGGAGGAAGTATATACTTCAGGACATATGCAAGCTGTCCTCCGCTTGAGATGAGTGCCTGAATCTCAAGGTTAAGCTTTCCGGCAACTGACATAAACATTGAAGCTACATTCCATTCAAGCTCCAGAAAAGATACATCATCTGAAACTGAAAGAACCTGTTCAGCAACTTCATTTTTCTCATTCACACCCTTGATTATAAAAGTACACGGCAAAAGGTCATTATCGTTGTAATATCGTGGTACTCTGAAAATAACTTTCTCAGAAAGCCTTTCACCCTGAATAAAAAGGTTCTGAAATGGCAGGGTATCAATATTTTTACCGTCGGCAGTAATAGTCATAAAAAACCTCCTTTATAAATTCCGAGAGTTCCGCAGTATCTCTCTGAAAAAGGGCAGAAAAACAGCTCTTTTTAAACGTTGGCGTTTAAAATTCACGCAAAATTAACAAAAAGTTAATATATGGAAAATATTTTCAGATTTTCCGACAAAAAGTCTTGACAAAATGAAAAGTATATTTTATAATATAAATCAAGAACTTATGTTCTTGATTTTTTCGTGAAAGGATAATAAAAATGTCAAGACGTATAAGCCTGCCCGATTTTCTGGGCGAAGAAGATTCAGATATAAATGCAATTCTGTCTGACGGTTCAGATGAGTATTCAGACCGAATCAAATCAGCAAAAAAAATACTTATGAGAATTATCAGGGAAGAACTGACTGAAAGGCAGAGACAGGTTATCATGCTTTACTATTTCAAAAATATGAATATCGTCTCCATAGCTGAAAAGCTGGGCATATCTCCTGCATCTGTTTCAATTACAATGAAACGTGCAAGAAATACTATTATAAGATACATGAAATATTATTTTTAGGAGAATTTTTATGAAAACACCTGTATATGATTTTATCAAAGCTCTGAACGATTCAGAAACTCTCCGGTGCTTCATGCCCGGACATAAGGGAAAAGCTCCGGAAAGTCAGCTTGAAAATCTCTATAAATACGATATAACAGAAATAAAGGGAGCAGACAGTCTTTTTGAATCGGACGGAATAATTGCCGAAAGTGAAAAAAATGCCTCAGAACTTTTCGGAACAGAATACACAGCATATTCGGCATCAGGGTCAACCCTGTGTATTCAGGCAATGCTTACCCTTATGAAATGGGAAAACAGAAAAGCCTTTGCAATAAGGAATGTTCACCGCTCTTTTCTGAATGGCTGTGCATTGCTGGATTTGGAAGTAAGCTGGATTTATCCGGAATATTCAGGCGGAATAATATCCGGTGAAATTGATATAAGCAAAATAGAAAATGCTCTTAAAAGCTATAACAAACCGTCATTTTTATATTTGACCTCTCCGGACTATACCGGAAGAATGTGCGATATAAAAAGAATATCGGAGATATGCCGGAAATATGATTCCCGACTTCTTGTTGATAATGCTCACGGAGCATTGCTTGCATTTATGCCGGAAAATCTTCACCCCATACATCTGGGAGCAGATTTGTGCTGTGATTCTGCACACAAAATGCTTCCGGCTATGACAGGCTCAGCATACATTCACACATCACGCCCCGAATATGCCCCGCTTATAAAAAAAGCAATGCTACTCTATGCTTCAACAAGTCCTTCATATCCTGTTATGATGTCGCTTGACCTCTGCAACAAATATATAAGCGAAAAAATTCATTCTGATATATGCCGGAATCTCTCATATATATCGGCACTCAGAAAAAGATTCTCCGGAAGAATTGATTTTATCTCCGGTGAACCCTTCCATATAACAATAAAGGGCTTTGACGGAAATATATTTTCAGAGCTTCTGAGAAAAAAAAATACAGAGTGTGAATACTCTGATTTTGAATATACCGTATTGCTTATGTCTCCTTTAAATACAGAGCATGACTATCAGATATTATCAGAAGCCCTTGAATATGCTGTATCAGAAGCTCCCCGAACCCATAACAAAAAATTAATACTTCCGAAAGCTGTTAAAAAAATGAGCATACGTGATGCCGTATTTGCAGAATCAGAAAATATTCCTGTTGAAAAATCAGCCGGAAGAATATGTTCCGAAACAAATATTCCCTGTCCGCCTGCAATACCGATTGCAATAAGCGGTGAAGTCATTACTGATGAAATAATAAATATTTATAAAAGGTATGGCATTTTAAATGTGAATGTGGTAAAATAGAATTATACATATTATAAAGGAGTATATTTTTATGAAACTTATTTTTGCAATAGTAAATAGTGATGATTCCGTATCGGTATCAAAGGCTCTTACAAGAGCGGGATTCTTTACAACAAAGCTTGCTTCAACCGGAGGCTTTCTGAGTTCCGGAAACACTACATTTCTTATCTGTACGGAAGATGAGAAGGTAGAAAATGCAATAGAAATCATATCCTCCAGAAGCCACAGAAGAAAAGAATTTGTTCAGAATAATATGACCAGCTTTTCCGGAGAATCATTCGGTTCAATTCCGGTTGAAGTGCAGGTCGGCGGTGCTACAATATTTGTAACTGATATTGAACGTTTTGAAAAGGTGTAAAATGAAAAGAATATACGGAAATAATAAGCTTATTCAGACTCTGGAAAATATGGCGGAATATGACCGCACAGCACACGCTGTATTATTCTTCGGCGAAAAAGGTACAGGAAAAAAAACCTTAGCCGGATATTATACTCATCTTCTGATGTGCCGTAATAAAACAAACGGCAAGCCATGCTTTAACTGTAAGGACTGTCATAATATATCGGACGGAATCCACCCCGATGTCATAATACCTGAAAAAAGCGGTAAGCTTGGCGGATATTCAGTTGATACTGTAAAGAAAATATGCTCTGATGTATTTATCAGACCAAATAATTCCGAAAGAAAAATATATATATTCAGGGACTGCAACAATATGGACGAGCGTTCACAGAATACACTGCTTAAAATAATTGAAGAACCTCCCGAATATGCATACTTTATATTTACTGCTGAATCAAAATCAAAATTTCTGCCTACTATAATATCAAGGTGTGTATCGTTCGGAGCTTCACCCTGCAGTGATGAGGAGTGTTATTCCGCACTTTCGGAATACGGCTTCAGTCAGACAGATATAAATAATGCCGTCAGATGTTTTCACGGAAATATCGGAATGTGTCTTGATTACATCAATGATGAAAATCTCAGGGAGCTTGTACAGATTACAAAAAATATAACTGAAAGCATTATGAAAAAAGATGAATATTCACTTGCCTGCAATCTTAACAGAATTCCAAAGGAACGTGAAAGCATAAGGACTGTACTCTCCATGCTCGACCGGATAATAAGAGATGCAGTTATAAAAAGCTATGATAAAAATATATCTCCCTCCGGCTGTTACCCCGAAGGCTCAGAAAGACTCTCAGAAATCATAACCCTGAGTTCCGGAGAAAAAATTCATAATCTTATCGAAAAAGCATGGAAAGCTATCAATTCAAACGTAAACACTGCCCTTGCACTCTCTGCACTCAGCGGTGAAATATCTGAAATAATACAGGAGGAATTTTTCTGATGATTGAAATAGTAGGAATAAGATTCAAAAAAGGCGGAAAAGTATACTACTTTTCCCCTATAGAAAACACAAAGGCTCATATAGGAGAAAAGGTTATAGTCGAAACCTCAAGAGGAACGGAATGTGGTACTATCGTAATCGAAAACCGCATGATTGACGAAAAATCAATATCATCTCCCCTCAAGCCCATACTCAGAATTGCCAATGCCGATGACCTTAATATTATAAATCAGAACAGACAAAGAGAAAAAGAGGCATTTGAAGTATGTGAGCAGAAAATAAAATCCCGTAACCTGAAAATGAATCTCGTTGATGTTGAATGTACTTTCGACCGGAATAAGCTTCTTTTCTACTTCACAGCCGAAACCCGTGTTGATTTCCGTGAGCTTGTAAAAGACCTTGCATCAGTTTTCAGAACCCGTATAGAACTAAGACAAATAGGCGTACGTGATCAGGCAAAGGTTCTCGGAGGTCTCGGAATATGCGGACGTGAATTCTGTTGCAAAAATCATCAGGGGGAATTTCAGCCGGTATCAATCAAAATGGCTAAGGAACAGGGACTCTCACTTAATCCTGTAAAAATATCCGGAACCTGCGGAAGGCTTATGTGCTGTCTTAAACATGAACAGAATGCCTATGAAGCCCTGCTGAAAATTACTCCCAAAGCCGGTGCAATTGTAATTACTCCTGACGGTCAGAAAGGTACTGTAATCGAAACTAATCTTATAACAGGAAAACTGAAAATAAAACCCGAAAAATCTGATGTTCCTGTTATACTCGACCGTTCAGAAATAAAGCTTGTACGTGATGCCGAAATAAAAGTAAATAAAGACGAAATGAAGAATCTTAAAAAGCTGGAGGAATAATTCATGACTCCAAAACAAAACTATCAGAAAATTCTTGACAGCGAACTTGAAAGAATAAGTCAGTCCGGAAAAATTCCGACACTTCTTTTACATTCCTGCTGTGCCCCGTGTTCAAGCTATGTTCTTGAATATCTGACAGAATATTTCAATATTATTCTGTATTACTATAATCCCAATATATCCCCCGAAAGCGAATACAGATACCGCCTTTCGGAGCTTGAAAGGCTTATATCGGAAATGCCTCTTAAAAACAGAGTGGAAATCACTCCGGCAGAATACAATCCGGATATATTCTGCAAGCTTGCAGAGGGTCTTGAGGACTTACCGGAAAGAGGTCTTAGATGTCAGAAATGCATTTTCCAGAGATTAGAAAAAACTGCCGAAAAAGCCTGTGAACTCGGTGCGGATTACTTTACAACTACTCTTACAATAAGCCCCTACAAGGACAGCGAATATATCAACAAAGCCGGTGAGGAGCTTCAGAAACAATACGGCATTAAATATCTGTTTTCAGATTTCAAAAAGCGTAACGGTTACAAGCGTTCAATACAGCTCTCAACGGAATATAATCTATACCGTCAGAATTTCTGTGGCTGTATTTACAGCAAAATAAATTCCGAAACTCTCAGAATATCCGAATAAAAAAGGAGAACAAACTATGGAAAATATAACAATCCGTCCGATGAAATCCGAAGATAAAAAAGAAGTCATGCAGATGATGCGTGTATTTTATGATTCCCCAGCCGTTCAGCATAAAGCATCTGATGAAATTCTTGAAAGGGATATTGATGACTGTATAAGCAGTATGCCTTATCTTGAAGGCTTTATTATCGAAAAATCAGCAAATACTGCCGGATATTTTATGACGTCTATAAGCTATACTACCGAATACGGCGGAATCTGCATATGGCTTGAGGATTTGTACATCAAGCCTGATTACAGACATTCGGGGATTTCGGGCAAAGTATTTGAATTTATTGAAAATCATTATCCGAATGCTGTAAGATTCAAGCTTGAGGTTGAACCCGAAAACGAATTTGCAGTAAAATGCTATCAGAAACAGCAATATAAAATATTGCCGTATTCTGTAATGAGTAAGGAAAAAAATTAAGGGCGGTCACTGACCGCCTTTAATTATTCCATATTGATAAACGCTTCAAGTGAAAGTTTTCCACCAGATGATATATAAGCATAATATGCAAGAAGCATTGAAGAATCTGAGGCATTAATAACATTATCCCCGTTTATATCACCTTTGAGGGGTTCTTCTTCTGAGACAACTTCTTCTCCTACATTCACACTGCATTCTCCGTATAAATCGCCTATTACAGCATAAATAGTTGCAGTACCTTTTGAAAGTCCGACAACCTTGCCATTTTCAACAACAGCAACTTCATCATTGCTTGAAATCCACTGTATTTTTTCGGGGTTACTGCAATTAAGAATTGTGAGTTCTTTATTTTCATTTGCTCTGATACTCATAGTTTTTGGAAGAAGTGTAGGGGCTTTCGGAATAGTTGTTGTAGTCTTAGCTGTTGTTGTTGCGGGATAACTAACCCATGTGGCTGTGTAATATGGCGTTGTTGTGTAATATGTTGTTGTTGTGTAATATGTTGTTGTTGTGTAATATGGCGTTGTTGTGGTGAGTGGTGTAGTAGTAGTTGATGTTGTTGTGTTTGTTGTAGTTGTAGTTGTAGATGTGACAGTATTTGTCAAAGAATCAATGGTGTTAAAAGTATTTCCATGTTCACTTGCATATTCTTGAGCCGTTGAATTTTCATATCCATATATTTCTGTTTGACTTGGAATAGGAATATTTAAATGAGGGTCACCCAATTCACATTCAGAATTTTTAATTATTATTCTTTGCAGATTGTCACAGCTTTCAAAAGCACTATAACCTATTGAAGAAACACTCTCAGGTATTGTTATATCGGTTAAAGATGTACATTTATAAAAAGCACTATTTCCTATATGAGTAACGCTTTCTGGTATTTTTATATCACAAAGTAATGGACAATAGTAAAAAGCACAATTATCTATCTTTATAACATTTTCTGGTATTGTTATTGACGATAACAAACAGTTATAAAATGCTTTTTGTCCTATAACCGTTACGGGCAAACCCTCAATTTCATCAGGAATTATAACATTGTATACAGATGATTTACAATCAGAAATTTCGATATGGTCGCTGTATTTTTTATATGTCATACTACCACAGATTCCTTCTGTATATTCTGTACTTTCTTCAGCATTTGAAATAATTCCAATGTCGGAAATATTTCGATTGTAATAACATACAGAACCAAATACAAGCGAAAATGCTACTGTTCCCGCAATTATTTTTTTTATACTCATTTCAAAATCCCCCTTATATCAGGGCGGTCAGTGACCGCCCGATTTTATTATTTATTCAGAGTGCCATGAGAAAGAGATTTCAGATAGGCATTAATAAATCCGTCAATATCGCCGTCCATAACAGCATTGATATTTCCGTTTTCAAAGCCTGTTCTGTGGTCTTTAGCGAGAGTATAAGGCATAAATACATAGGAGCGAATCTGTGAACCCCATGCAATTTCACGCTGTACGCCCTTAATATCCGAAATCTTTTCAAGATGTTCCCTTTCCTTGATTTCAACAAGCTTTGATACAAGCATTTTCATAGCATATTCTCTGTTCTGGTGCTGGCTTCGCTGAGTCTGACACGATACTACTATTCCGGTCGGATTGTGTATGAGACGTACTGCGGAGCTTGTTTTATTAACCTTCTGACCGCCTGCACCGCTTGAACGGTAAACTTCCATTTCAATATCCTCCGGACGTATATCAACCTCAACGGAATCATCTATTTCCGGCATTACCTCGAGTGCTGCGAATGATGTATGTCTTCTTCCGGAGGCATCAAACGGTGAAATTCTTACAAGGCGGTGTACTCCTGCCTCTGATTTCAGATAGCCATATGCATTTTCGCCCTCAACAAGCATTGATGCTGATTTCATACCTGCATCGTCACCGTCAAGATAATCGAGCAGAGTAACCTTGAAATTATGACGTTCTGCCCAGCGGTTGTACATTCGGTAAAGCATTTCCGCCCAGTCCTGAGCCTCTGTACCGCCTGCACCTGCATGAAATGTAAGGATTGCATTCATGTTGTCATATTCACCGTTAAGGAGCGTTGAAAGCTTTTCCTCCTCAAGAATCTTTTTAAACTCGGACATCTCTGATTTTATCTCATCAACTGAGCTTTCATCGTCCTCCTCTATGGATAATTCTATAAGGGTTATTGTATCTTCAAGGCGGTCATTGAGCTGGTTAAATTTTAAAATCCTGTTTTCAAGATTTTTTGAACGCTGTAAAATCTTCTGAGAGTTTTCGAGGTCGTCCCAGAATCCTTCTTCAGCTATTTTTTTCTGAAGCTCCTCATGTTCCTTTCTGGCATTATCAATATCAAGGACATCTGCAAGCTCTTTCATTTCAGCTCTGTAGCCGACCATTTCGAGTCTCAGCTCATCAAGTATAACCATAAAATTAAAAATTCCTTTCGCAAAAATATTTCATAAATATTATTATAACATATTTCTTTAAGCATTTCAACAGTTTTTTTCCATAAAAATTTCTGCGGACAGCCTGAGAGCTATCCGCAGAAACATCATACAATATTATATCAGAAACGAAACTATATCAATACAAAACGACAAAAATATATATCCTGCAAAAATAACAAGGGTAATCAGGAATATATTCAGCACGCTTGTACCTCCGGAACTGCTTATAATACTCATTCTTCTTGCAGGGTCGGGACAACGGCTTTTTATCTTATTTACCGATTTTATTGTGAATCGGTAATAGAGCCAGTTTCCAAGCAGACACATTGCGAATCTGAAAATATAACTTCCTATATTGCATATCCATGCAAAGGTTTCAATAGTATTATAATTATCCTCGATAAAAATCAGAAGATTATGAAAGACGCTCCGGGCATACTGAATCACAGCCTCATCAAGAATCCCATAGGAAATATTATCGCTGAGACCTATGAGGAGTGACGGAATCTGTAAAAAGAGCATTACAAAAACTGATACAAGTGCCATAAACCACATTTTGCGGTTGGCAAAATAAAAATACGGAAAGAAAAATGATGTAAGGTTAAATGAAACCTTACTTCCCATGCTTTTCATTTTTTTGAACAGCGGGATATAATACATTGTATTTGTCCTGACAAATGCAAATATCTCACTCATTCTTGCACCATCAAAATCCTCATCAGGGTCTAATCCGAAAAATGGCTTGCTGAGGTCAAATTTCAGAATACCATTATCAGTCTGAAAGGCTTCCTCCTGTGTTTTTTCATCAGAAGATTTTATATCTGTGATTTCAGAATCTTTATCCGGATTATTTATTTCAGCTTTATCCTGAGTGCTTTTCCAGATTTCACCGGATTCGTGAAGCTGATGATTTATACATGAGCCTGCCTGTTTATAGCAGTCCCTGTGATAAGGCGTACCACATTCCGGACATACAACGACATCATCATTATCATTGAAATCCTCATTGCAGTAAAAGCATTTTTCCCCTTTATATTTCATTAAAAAAATCCTCCTGAAAAATAATATAAATTATTATAAACCCCATATGTGATAATTATGTGAGAATACGGAAATATTTTCCTAATACAAATCAGGGCGGACAGCCTTCGGACTGTCCGCCACTCTCTTAATAATAAAATCAATCCCAGACTGGATTACGACCTGCTGAAAGCTCTGCATAGTAATAAAGAATTTTTGAAGCATCAGAAGCATTTATAACGTCATCGCCGTTTACATCTGAAGATACAAAGATATCCTTTGAAATTTCAATTGTCTGACCGGCTGATTCATCTGCATAATGTGCAAGAACATCGGAGGAATCTGAAGCATTAACTATACCATCATGATTATAGTCTCCCTTTAATACAGAAGATGCCTCCGCATAGAGTCTGAGATTATTTACTCTAAGTTCAGGATAAGAGGATTTTTCCTCAGCGGAAAGTCTGTTATAAACAGCTCTCATCTTTCTGTTGGCAGATTCCTTTACGCCAAGCTCCTCAAGAATTGCAGCAGCTATTTCAAGATGTCCTTTCTGATTCGGGTGAAAATCCCTGTCATATGCATCAAATACATCTGTGAAGTATGATACATATCCATAAGGCTTTGTAAGGTCGTCATCTCTTACTTCATCGGCAGTAAATGCACTGCATATATCTGCAACGTGAGCATTTCCGACAGCATCTCTGATTCTCACATTAAAGGATATGGGATAGCTTCCCTCATATGTCTTCAGAGCATTTATATTATAATAAACAGCCCTTTTAATTCCACGGTAGCCGGAGGCATATTGTTCATCTTCTAATATGTATTTCTGATATTTCTCCTCATCAAGCTGAAAAGGGTCATAGATATTCTGAAAAACAACCGTTGCATCAGGATTAAGCTCAGATATTGTACTGCTTATCTGTTCAATATTGGCAATTGCTGTATCGCAGGCACTCGGAAACTGTACTGAATAAAGAGCTCCCAGCGTTGAAAGTGCCTTTATAACATCGCTTTTAAACAGTGCAAATACTGCATTAATATCACTTATATTTACAATTTCGCCGTACTTGTCTTCAATTACGTCACGGGCTGTAGTTATAAAATCATTTCCTCCTATGGAAATTACAATCATATCCGCTTCCGAAACGGCATTTTTTACATTATCATCAGCAAGCTTTTCAATAAGTCCGGCTGTAGTAAGTCCCGGAACAGCAAAATTTTCGGTATCATAATCAAAATATTCACCAAGAATCTCACCGTAGTTATATTCGCCCTCTTCAAGACCATATCCGGAGGATATGCTGTCTCCCAGAATGACGAGGCTTCCTTTGCTCTCGACAGCATCTGCCACAGGTACGCAGAGCATTGAAGCTCCTATTGAAACCGCTGAAAGTATGGATACAAGTTTTCTGAATTTTTTCAAGATAAATCCCTCCAAAAAATATAGCTTCAGAGCAAAAAACTTTTTACTCTTTAAAATTTATTATAATGGAAAAAATCAAAGAAGTCAAGAAAAATTTCCGCATTTTTTTAAAACAGCATAATTTTCCTGATTCCTTACAAAAAAATTCTCTCAGATTTCTATAAAATATTGACAATCAGGTATTTTTCGTGATATAATTTATATTGCGAGCCTTAAAAGCTCAATCCGTTAAAATATAAGCTTCGGCTGTTTTCTATTTTTGACAGAATATTTTTACGAAAGGAGAATTTTGAAAATGGGTCATAAAACTATTGATACCGAAAAAAAAATAAGAGAGGTCGCTCTGCGAATTATAGCTGTCCGTGAATCACTGGGCTTTACTCCTGAGGAAATGGCTGTCAAAACCGACATCACTACTGAAGAGTACAAATCCTATGAAAGCGGTGAACGTGACTTCAGCTTCACATTTATCTATAAATTCGCAAGTGCCTGCGGTGTTGAAATTACAGACCTTATGGAGGGTAAAAGCCCCAGTCTGCACGGATATAACGTAACAAGAAAAGGCGAGGGCGTTCCTATTATACGCCGAAAAGGCTTTAAATATAACCGTCTTGCTCCGCTTTTTAAAAATAAAATCGCTGAGCCTTTTCTTGTAACTATCCCTTATTCCGAAGAAAACCTCAGAACTCCCCATTTCAGCACCCACAAGAACCAGGAGCTTGATATCGTCGTTAAAGGCTCTCTCAAGGTTACTATAGGAAATAACGTTGAAATCCTCAACGAAGGAGACTGTATATATTATGACAGCACTACTCCCCATGATGTTGCTGCATATGGCGGTCAGGACTGTCAGATATATGCAATCGTTATGGATTCAAGCCACAAAGCTATAAATGAAGGTCACGAAAATCCTACAGAGCTTTCCCACGTTACAAATTTCAAGCTCGCCAACGTTGAAAATCCCGTTGCTGATACATTCGCTAAAATTACCGAAAATGAGGACGGCTCTCTCAGAAATATCGATTTCTTCACTAAGGAAAAATTCAACTTTGCTTTCGATGTTGTAGACTTTCTCGCTGAAAAATCACCCGATAAAACTGCTCTTATCTATGTTTCAAACGACATGGAGGAAAAAAGATTCACTTTTGAGGAAATCAGAAAATATTCCTGCATGACTGCCAATTATTTCCGTTCACTTGGAATAAAAAAGGGCGACAGGGTTATGCTTGTATTAAAGAGGCATTATCAGTTCTGGTTCTCAATACTTGCACTTCACAGACTCGGTGCTATAGTAATTCCTGCTACAAATCTTCTTGTTGAACATGATTTCACATACCGTTTTGAGGCTGCCGGAGTTTCTGCTATCGTATGTACCGCTGACGGAGACGTTGCACATCAGGTTGACCTCGCTGTCGATTCACTTAAAAAGCCTATGCTTAAAGTAATCGTAAACGGCGAACGTGAGGGCTGGCACAACTTCAATGAAGAATTTCAGAATTTCAGCGACGTATTCCCACGCCCGGAAAATGAAGAGGAAAGTGCATTCGGTTCAGAACCTATGCTTATGTACTTCACATCAGGTACTACAGGCTATCCGAAAATCGCTACTCACAGCCACAAGTATCCGCTCGGTCACTTCGTAACCGCCCGCTACTGGCACAATGTAGACCCCAACGGCATACATTTCACTATCTCAGATACCGGCTGGGGCAAGGCTCTATGGGGTAAGCTCTATGGTCAGTGGATGAGCGAAACCTGCATATTCGTTTATGACTTCGATAAATTCGATGCACACAAAATCCTCCCTATGTTTAAAAAGTATAATATCACTACCTTCTGTGCTCCCCCTACTATGTACAGATTCTTCATCAAAGAGGATTTGTCAAAATATGATTTAAGCTCTATAAAATATGCTACTGTTGCCGGAGAAGCTCTCAACCCTGAAGTATATAATCAGTTCCTCAAGGCTACCGGAGTAAAGCTTATGGAGGGATTCGGTCAGACCGAAACTACTCTCACTGTCGGAAACTTTGTAGGAATGTCACCCAAGCCCGGTTCAATGGGTAAGCCCAGTCCGCTTTATGACGTTGATATTATTCACTCAGACGGTACTCCATGCAAAAACGGCGAAACCGGTGAAATCGTTATCAGAACTGACAAGGATATTCCATGCGGTCTGTTTATGGAATACTTCAGAAACGATAAACTTACAACAGAAGCATGGCATGACAATATATACCATACAGGTGATACCGCATGGCGTGATGAAGACGGATATTTCTGGTATGTCGGACGTGTTGACGACCTTATCAAATCCTCAGGCTACCGCATTGGACCTTTTGAAATCGAAAGCGTCATCATGGAGCTTCCATACGTTCTTGAATGTGCTGTTACTGCTGCTGATGACCCTCAGGGTATAAGAGGAAAAGTCGTAAAAGCTACCGTTGTACTCGTAAAGGGCAAGGAAAAATCCGACGAGCTGAAAAAAGAAATCCAGAATTATGTAAAAAAACATACTGCTCCTTACAAATATCCGAGAATAGTAGAATTTATGGACGAGCTTCCTAAAACTATAAGCGGTAAAATCCGCAGAGTCGAACTCAAATCCTGATTAAAACCTGCAGGGACATCTTCAATGATGTCCCTGTTTTTTTGTTGCTTTATAAAAATACAGATTGTATAAATATTCCGGAAATAAACAATCCATCAAAAACCGGTTAAGGATTTCACAAAAAATACTATATGTATATTGCTTTCAAAAATGTTTAATATCACGGTATACTGTGATAAAACGTACATCAAGCTTCATATTTTACAGAAACCTCTTTGTTTATATATACAATTTTTTAGAAAAAAATTGTAAGATTTTGACAAAATTATTGAAAAGCCCTTGATTTTTTTAATTACTGGTGGTATAATAAAATCAATAAAACAGGTAAAATATAATACACTGCACAATATATATTCAGGAAAGGGGCTGTTAGTATGATGAACAATATTATAAATATTTCAAAGAAAATTATAGCTTTTACTTTGAGTATGCTCCTTGTATCAGCATTCGTTTATATAGATAATGCAAGTGCTTTTTCAGATGACTATTCAGACCTTTATCAGCAAATGGTTGACGCTGTAAACATATTCCGTACATCATTTGGTCTTGACCCCCTTCAGCTTGATATGACTCTCTGCGATATGGCGGAAATCCGTGCAAAAGAAATCTCTGTATCATTCAGCCATACAAGACCTGACGGAAGTTCTTCTTCCACAATATTCAATGACTTTAATGTAAAAAAAGGCTATTCAGGCGAAAATATAGCTTATTATTATAAAAAATCCGTATTAGCTGTTATGGAAGCATGGACTGATTCAAAAGCTCATTGTGCAAATATGTTAAACGTTGACTACGATTATATCGGCATAGGACTTTATCAGGATAACGGATATTACTACTGGGCTCAGGTTTACAGTTCAGACGTTCAGGAACTTGATTTATCTCTTGAAAACGAAGATGAAAATGATTCATTCCTGCTCGGTGATGTCAATAATGACGGTCAGATAAATGCTTCTGACTCAAGCTTCGTACTCTCAATGTATTCACAGCTTTCAGCCGGATATACAAATGAATTTACAGAAGCTCAGATGAAAGCTGCCGACGTGAACGGCGATGGCTTTGTAAACGCTTCAGACTCCTCAAGCATACTTAATTACTACTCAATGCTCAGTATCGGTCTGAATCCGGAATTTGAATAAGATTCAAAAATCAGAACAGAACTATATAAGCAACGGGCGAACACAGTTCGCCCACTTTTTTATTTTTCTCAGAAAAAAATTTTTTTGAGAAATTTATAATATATACTTGACATCTAATATTATATGTGATATAATATAATACAAGGAATAGAAAAGGAGGAATTTTATATGTCCTTTCCCGTAAGTGCTGGTCTGCTTGATGCTATGGTGCTTGCCGTCGTCGAAAAAGAAGAAAGCTATGGCTATAAAATCACTCAGGAGCTTTGTACCGCTGTATCTGTTTCCGAATCCACCCTCTATCCCGTATTGAGGCGACTTCAGAAAAACGGTATGCTTGAAACCTACGACAAAGCATTTCAGGGCAGAAACAGACGATACTACAAGCTTACTCCCGACGGTCATTCTACCCTCGAACAGTACCGGAAAGACTGGCTGGTATACCGTAACAATGTCGAACATATTATTTTCACTGGAGGAGATTTCTAAAATGGACAAATATGATTTTATTAAAAGGCTCGACAACGCTCTTTCACCTCTTTCTGAACCAGAAAGAGAATCCGCTCTGAGATACTATAAGGAACTCTTTGAAGATACCGAAAACGAAACCGAACTCATTGAACATCTCGGTTCTCCCGAAAAAATTGCCGAAAATATCATCAGGGAAAGCGGTATGATAAGCAATCAGGAAACAGAATCCGGAAACTTTAAAAATACTTCCGATTCGGATATTCCGCAGTGGAAAAAAATTCTTAACAGAATTACTCAGGATAAAGCCCTGCTTATCATAACAGCAATATTTCTGATAGCTCTTATAACAAGCCTTGAGGAATTTATTATACCGCTCAGCATAATAGGAGCAATTGTTGCAATTGTATTTATACTGAAAAACAATGGTGACAAAAAAAAAAGTAGCTCCGGAAACACTCAGGGAAATGATGAGGAAAAATTCAATATACCGGAAAATAAGGGATTCTGTGAAAAAAGCCGTGACGGAAAAGACCTGCTTCTGATTATTCTTATTATAATTCTTACAAGTCCGTTATGGATTGGTCTTGTAGCGGGATTATTCGGAATACTTGTCGGAATTATTGCAGCAGTATTTTCAGTTACTATCGCTTTCGGAGCTGTCGGAATAGCTCTCTTTTTAGCAGGCTGTTCAGTTCTTTTCAGTCCTGCCTTTGCAGTCGGAATACTTCTTATCGGACTGGGACTCCTTTTTACAGGTCTCGTAATAATTGCATTTATCCCCCTGTGTGAAGTAATTCTCAGGCTCTGCAGAAAGCTTTTTATAATTTCAATAGCACTTGTGCATTCTGTTTTCTACAAAAGGGAGGCTGTATAATTCATGAAAGTGATTACTAAAATAGGAATCGGAGCTATTGTATGCGGTACGGTTTTTTCAGCAGTCGGAATTACTGTATGTGCTTTGAATTATAAAAAATTCAATGAAATATATCTTGGCGAGCCGGTATCATTCACAAAGGAATTTGACGAAAATATATCTGAGCTTGAACTGGAAGTATGCTTTATGAATATCAATATAAAGCAGGGAGATAAATTAAAAATCACTGCCGAAAATGTTCCGGAAAAATTTCTTCCGGATATTGATATATCAGACGAGAAGCTGAAAATTACTGACAAGGATTTAAAATCAAGATTAAAAAACAAGGATTTTCAGCTTGGAAACGTCACTGAGGAATTTGTCGGCACTTATACAATATATATACCCGATAAAACTCTGGACAAAGCTGATATAAATTCTTCCTTTTCACTGATGAAAATATCGGAGCTTAATGCAGATAAGCTTGATATTGACTGTTCATTCGGAGAATATATATTGAAGGATTCAGAATGTAATTATGCAGATTTTACAGGCTCTTTCGGAAGCCTTGAAACTTCGGATTTAAAGATAAAGAAATCCGGACAGATTGAAAATTCCTTCGGAAATATGGATATAAATCTTTCAGGTGACAATTATGGATTTGATACTGCAACATCATTCGGAAATACTCAGGATTTCAACTGTCAGTCAGAGGACGTAAAAATCAAAGTATCAAATTCATTTGGCGATATAAATTTTACTAACTAAAAGGAGGTTTTCTTTATGAAAAGACTTTACAGAAATTCACAGAATAAAATGCTCTGCGGAGTATGTGCCGGAGTTGCAGAATATCTTAATTTAGATGTAACTGTAATCCGTGTTGCATGGGCAATTTTATCCTGCTTTGCCGGATTCGGGATTCTTGCATATATCATCTGTGCAATAGTAATGCCTGACAAATTCGATACCAACTGAAAAAATAAGACGGTCTGAAAATGACCGTCATTTTTTTATTCAATATGTATTTCTCTGTGTGCTACAGGCGTTGAAAATACAATCTGAGTTGAGGTATTTCCATAGTGCTGAAGCTGTCCTATAAATGTATCAAGCTCCTGAGTACTGGGAAATGCTACTTTTATAAGCATTGAATAGCTTCCCGTAACACAATCGCATTCCAGAACGTTCGGACACTGGTTTATAAACGGATAAAACTCACTTTTCTGACTTGCCTTTATCTCAAGGCTTATGAATGCCGTTATATGGTATCCTAATTTCTGGTGGTCAAGAACTGTATTGTAGCCTTTTATAATTCCCTGTTTTTCAAGCTTGTCAATTCGTGAAGACACTGCCGGAGCAGAGAGAAAGACTTTTGAGGCAAGTGCCTTTAAAGGTGTTCTGGCATTAACCTGCAAAAAGTTTATAAGCATGGCATCAATTTTATCCATATAAAAAACCTCCCGAAAAAAAGACAGACGTTGCCCGTAATAAAACAAGCAACGCCTCTTTGCGTATATTAAATTCACCATTAATATGTTATCACATAAATATGTATATTCTGTGAATTTTCTATTAACAGTCTGTTAAAACTTTATTTTGTTATCCTTTTGGTGTTGGAAACTTAGCTTTTACAGCTCTTATGGATTGCAGATTTTTATTATAGCTTGCTTCTGTTTCATCGAGCATTTTTGTAATTGATATTATAGCAGTTTTCTGTATATTCTGAGAGCTTTGCTGAGCCTTTTTAATCATATCGATAGCTTTTTTTCTTGCCTCCTCAACGATAGCTTCCTTTGCGACAATCTTCGAGGCTCTGTCCTCAGCCCTCTGAATGATTGATTCAGCCTCTTTTGTGGCATCGTCAAGAATTTTCTGTGCTTCATACTCAACCCTCTGAGCCTCTTTAAGCTCTTTGGGGAGATTCATTCTTGCATCGCTTATAAGCTCTCTGAGGCGGTCACTGTCAATCATTTTCTTATGTGTTATAAATGGGACTGTCGGGGATTTTTCGACAAGCTCATCGATTTCCTCAAGAATTTCTTCAATATTCATAATTATTCTTCTCCTTTACCAATCTTTTTTTTATATCCTCAAGTATACAGTCAGGTACAAAATGGCTTATATCTCCTCCGAAATATGCTATCTGTTTTACAAGGCTTGAGCTGAGATACATATTTTCAGACTGAGTTGTAAGAAATATAGTTTCTGCTCCTCCATAGAGCTTTTTATTTGCAAGAGCCATCTGAAATTCATATTCAAAATCGCTTACTGCCCTGAGACCCTTTACAATAGCGACAGCTCCTACATTTCTCACATAATCGGCGAGAAGTCCGTCGAGAATATCTATCACTACATTGTCAAGTCCATGAGTTGCCGTTTCAGCGAGAAGCATTCTTTCTGTTGGGGTAAAGCTTGGTTCACCTTTTCCGGCATTTTTGGAAATAAGCACGACCACCTTATCAAAAAGCTTTGAAGCTCTTGTTATAATATCGAGATGTCCCAGCGTTATAGGGTCGAAGCTTCCCGGACAGACTGCAATTCTTCTCATTATTCGCCGTCCTCCTCTGATTCTCTGTAAAGTATGCTTACATTTATTTTTCCATATCTGTATGTTTTTTTAAGCTTCAGACCATCAGGAATAATATCAATATCTGCATCTGACTCATACTCACATATAATATATCCTCCGTCACTGAGCTTTTCAGATACAAACGGCAGTATATTATTTATATGGTTATATCTGTAAGGCGGGTCAAGGATTACAATATCAAATTTTTTGTTTATATGCTTTATATAATCATAGCTGTCACGATTTATGACATCAGCATATTTATCAAGCTGAGAATTTCTCAGATTTTCATTTACACATCTCAGGGCTTTCTGTGAATTATCGACAAAGACAGCTCTCTTTGCACCTCTGCTGAGTGCTTCGATACCCATCTGACCGCTTCCTGAGAACAAATCGAGGACATAAGCACCTTCAATTTCAAACTGTATTGCTGAAAAAATAGCTTCCTTGACCTTATCTGTAGTAGGGCGGACATCAAGTCCCTCGGGAGCGATTAATTTTCTGCCCCTTGCTGAACCTGTAATTATTCTCATAAAAATCACCTATTCTAATTATATATTATTTTCTTTCAAATGTCTATATATTTTGAAAAAAATATTTTTTTGTCGAAAAAAGCCGATAACTATTAATGGAGCATTTTATAAAGCTCCTGAGCCGTCTCTATGCTGATACCTCCGGCTCTGGCGAGTTCCTGAACATCGGCATTGCAGAGATTTTCTTTAGTTTTGAAATAAAGCATTATTTTTGAGGCTTTTTTGTCACCTATTCCTTTTATATTTGTCAGTTCGGATTTATATGATGATTTGCTGTGCTTTCTGTGCATATAGTCAACGGAAAATCTGTGAACCTCGTCCTGAATCTGAGTTAAAAGATTGAATGCCGACTTAAAGCCTGAAATCTGAATTTCCTTTCCGCCGGTTGTTATAGCTCTTGTACGGTGCTTGCTGTCCTTTACCATTCCATAAAGCGGAATATTCAGATTAAGCTCCTCAAGCAATGGAGCGACTGTATTCACATGACCTTTTCCGCCGTCAAGAAGTATCAAATCCGGACAGCGTGAAAAATATTCGTCCTCATCATTGCCGATTTTTAAAAGTCTTCTTCTCAGAACCTCCTGCATACTTCCATAGTCATTCTGAAAATATATCTCTTTTATGCTGAATCGCTTATAAGCCTTTTTAAAAGGCTTGCCGTCCCTGAATACGACCATTCCTGCAACCATAGATGATGACGACAGATTGGAAATATCATATGCTTCTATATATAACGGCGGTTTTTCAAGTCCGAGAAGCTTTGAAAGCTCCTCAAGAGCGATTACCTCCCGACTGGTTCGGGAATCAGTTACAGCTATATATTCCGCACTGTTATTCTTTGCAAGCCTCAGAAGCTCCGCAAGATGACCTTTTTTTGCTGTTGAAAGCTTTACGGTATGTCCTGACTGCTCCGAAAGCATATTCTGTATAAGTTCAGAATCCTCCGGAATATCTTCAATTATTATTGCTTTTGGAATGTCAGTTTTTCCATGATAGAACTGCTTTATAAAGTCTCCTGTTATATTATCTCCACCATGCGGAACGTTAAACACAGATTTATCAAAAAGTCTGCCCGAACGATACATCAGTACCGATATGCAGATATTATCATAATTTGAAGCTGTACCAATAATATCCGCATTATTTACACCATTACTGATAATTTTCTGTTTTTCCGAAGCTTTCTTCACAGCAATAATTCTGTCTCGTATCAGAGCGGCTTTTTCAAATTCGCAGTTTTCGGCATATCTCTGCATTTCCGATTCAAGCCTTTCAACAGAAAGCGAATTGCCGTTTTTTATATATTCAACAGCCTGACTGACAAT
Source organism: Oscillospiraceae bacterium (assembly GCA_029005335.1). GTDB lineage: Bacteria > Bacillota > Clostridia > Oscillospirales > Ruminococcaceae > Ruminococcus. The sequence continues at coordinate 2,628 of JAQXFT010000041.1, read as the reverse complement.
ATTATTGTAATCCTCCCTGCTGATATTTCCCATACAAAGCCCCATGCATTTTTTTATATGATAGTTAAGGCAAGGTCTTCCCTTCCGGAAATCATCGGGAAATTTTTTGTTGCAGGTCGGAAGCATAAAAACCTTGTTTACCTCGTTTACAGTCTCACGGGTAACAAATCCGCTCATATAAGGGCCCAGATATTCCCCGTCATCGGAAATATTCTTTTCATCGGTAATACGGGGATAATCTTCCTTTGAAATCTTTATATAGTGGTATCCCTTGTCATCTTTCAGAAGTATGTTATATTTAGGCTTGTTCTGTTTTATCAGGCTGCATTCAAGAATCAGTGCTTCATATTCGGAATCAGTCACTATAAAATCATAGTCATATACCTGAGATACCATTTTTGCTGTCTTAGGAGTATGCTCCGGATTTTCCCTGAAATAGCTCGAAACACGGTTTTTAAGATTTTTAGCCTTGCCTATATATATTATAGCTCCGCTTTTATCCTTCATGAGATAGACTCCCGGAGATGATGTAAGCCTTGATGTCTTTTCACGCAGATATTCTGTTCTTGTATTCATAATCTATCACCTTAGATAAAAATTACGGGCAGTCAGCAAACCGCCCGTATATATTATTCTTCAAAGAATGTGCTTTTATATTTCGCAACCCTTGCCTTATCGCCATAGCAGTCTATTTCTATTCTCTCCTGTCTGATGAAAAATATAACTGAACCGAATAATAAAACATATGCAAAGGCATTTGTAAGAATACTGAAATAGATTCTTATTCCGAAAATATTTCCCATCATTCCGAAAAACATTATTGCCACTGAAATTGTAACCATTACTTCAAGACAAGTAGTTTTCGGCTCAAGAAGCAGAAATGTAAAACAGATTCCAGCCGAAAAAAGCGAGTGAATTATTGCAAGCGGAAGCGAGTAAGGCTCATAAAAGGAAATCCGGTATGAGTTAAGCTCAAGAATCATCATAACAAGTTCTGCTATTATATATACGCAGTAGCCGATTTTCATCGGAAGCCTTGCACGCACTGTCCGGAAAAAATACACTGCTGATATAAGATTCATTATAAATCCTATTCCCTCAAACACATATGCTGTAATTTCAATTGATTTTACTATTATTCCGATTGAGCCGAAAGCATAGTAATATATAAAGCAGACTATTGCAAACAATATAAAGGCTATGTTTCCGAAGAGTGCAAAATAAAAGCATTTCAGTAAATTTTTACGCATGATTATTCAAGAGCCTTTAAAGCTCTCTGTCCTATATCTTTTCTGTAGTGAACATTTTCAAAGCTTATTTCTGATACACCCTGATATGCGGTATCAAGTGCGGACTGAAGATTTTCAGCTCTTGCAGTAACTCCGAGTACACGTCCGCCGTTTGTAAGGAATTTTCCGTCATCTGAAAGCTTTGTGCCTGCATGGTATACAAAGCAATTTTCAGTCTGACCCTTTTCATCAAGTCCGGATATTTCAAGTCCCTTCGGATAGCTTAAAGGATAGCCTCCGCTTGCCATTACGACGCAGGCACAAGCTCCGGAGTGCCATTTTATATCGAGCTGGTCAAGAGTGTGATTATATACAGCCTCAAAGATTTCATATAAATCAGAATCAAGCATAGGAAGTACAACCTGAGTTTCAGGGTCTCCGAAACGGCAGTTGTATTCAATAACCTTAGGGCCTTTAGGAGTAAGCATAAGTCCGAAATACAGACAGCCTTCAAAGGTTCTGCCCTCTGCATTCATAGCCTTAATAGTCGGAATGAATATCTTTTCCATACATTCCCTTGCAATTTCTTCGGTATAGTAAGGATTCGGGGATACTGTACCCATACCGCCTGTATTAAGTCCCTCGTCATTGTCGTATGCTCTTTTGTGGTCCATTGATGAAATCATAGGAACTACTGTTTTACCGTCCGTAAATGAGAGTACGGAAACTTCAGGGCCTGTAAGAAATTCTTCAATAACTATTCTTGCAGAGCTTTTGCCGAATTTCAAATCATCAATCATTTCATGTACTGCGGAAACGGCTTCCTCTTCATTCTGAGCAATAATTACACCCTTTCCGAGTGCAAGACCGTCAGCCTTTATTACAGCAGGATAGCTGTTCTGTTCTTTAAGATAAGCTATTGCTTTTTCACTGTCTGTAAAGACTTCATAGAAAGCTGTAGGAATATTGTATTTCTTCATAAGCTCCTTTGAAAATACCTTTGAACCCTCAATTATAGCTGCATCTTTCTTAGGGCCGAATGTCATAAATCCCTCTGACTGCAAAGCATCAACCATTCCAAGCACAAGAGGGTCATCAGGAGCTACTACAACCATATCGGGATTAAGTCTCTTTGCAAGCTTTACTACTCCCTCAATATCTGTTGCACTTACATTAAAGCATTCCGCATATTTTGATATACCGCCGTTTCCGGGGGTACAGTATATTTTTCCGACATGAGTACTTTCGGCAAGCTTCATGATTATAGCATGCTCACGACCGCCACCGCCGACTACGAGTATATTTTTCATCTGTTAAAAACCTCCTTTTTATCATATTGTAAAAAAGTTTTTGGTCAAGCTTTTTTCAAAAAGCTTGCAGGGGGTGCAGGGGGACAGAG
>JAQXFT010000040.1 GCA_029005335.1 Oscillospiraceae bacterium | reverse complement strand
CTTCCGGCTTAACCTTGAAAATTCTCTGCCATTCGCCCTCACGGAGTACGTCCTCATATTCATCGCCGATATAAACATCAATAGCGTTGTCACGGTCTGCACGGCGGATTCCGTCAACAAACTGGAGTCCCATTACCTTCGGTGACTGTCTGAGCCACCAGTTATCAGCTTTCTGACCTGCAAGGCGTGTGCAGTGGATTCTTGACTGCTGACCTGCACCGATTCCTATAGCCTGACCGTCCTTTACATAGCATACGGAATTTGACTGTGTGTATTTGAGAGTAATAAGGGAAATCATAAGGTCGTCGAGCTTGTCAGCAGGAATTTCCTTATTTTCGGTTACTACATCTGAAAGGAGTTCCTTATTGATATTGAGTTCATTTCTGCCCTGTTCAAAGGATACGCCGTAAACCTGTTTTGTCTCGATTGGATTCGGCTTATAGTTTTCATCAATCTTAAGTATGCAGTAAGTACCCTTTCTCTTTGACTTGAGAATTTCAAGTGCCTCATCATCATAATCAGGAGCTATAATGCCGTCTGATACTTCACGCTGAATCATCTTTGCTGTGCATACGTCAACCTTATCGGAAAGTGCAATAAAATCGCCGTATGATGACATTCTGTCCGCACCTCTTGCCCTTGCATACGCACTTGCAAGCGGTGAAAGCTCGCCTAAATCGTCAACCCAGTATATTTTTTTAAGGTCATCTGAAAGAGGTCTGCCGATTGCTGCTCCTGCCGGTGAAACGTGCTTGAATGATGTAGCTGCACATACTCCGGTAGCCTCTTTGAGTTCCTTTACCAGCTGCCAGCCGTTGAGAGCATCAAGAAGATTTATATATCCCGGTTTACCGCAAAGCACTGTAATCGGAAGCTCTGAACCGTCTGCCATATATACTCTTGACGGCTTCTGATTCGGATTACAGCCGTATTTTAACTGCATTTCATTTGACATTTTAGAAAACTCCTTTATATTCATATTTTCGCATTTGCACTGTTCATGCTTTACTTGTTTTTATTCACAATTCTTGTTTCAGTCCCGCCGTTTTCGATATTGACATATCTTACAAAGAGTGATACTTTATTGTCCTCATTGAGATTATTCCAGAGAATATCTGTAAATTCATCAATATCGTCATAAGTGCTGACAAGCTCCGGTTCACCCTCAAAGCTCGGGAGCGGATTTCCGTCGCCCATATAAGTATGGATAAAATGACCGTCTCCGTTAACAGGGTTATTATAGCAGAAAGTGTATCTCTGACATGAATCGGGATTTCCGTTTGCACTTTTCAGAATTGACATGGCATAGTTGAAACCGTTTTCCTCAAAGCGGAGAATACCGGAAATTCTCGGGGTATAGTTAGGAGCGTCATCTTCAAATTCACGTGTACGCAGAGCCTGTTCAAAAGTGAACTGCTTATCCATAAGGTCATAGATTGTATCAGTCTGGTCGCCGTTTGTAACAATAAGCTTATTGCCGAGTACTCTTACAGGCGAATATATAATAAGATGCGGGTCGCTGAGCTTTGAAGGGTCAAAAGCCTGAGTACGGATTCCGTCACCGTCCTCAACGAATACTCTGTTACGGCTGTTTACGCTTCTGCCCATAATAAAATATGCAGTTACGGCATATCTGCCGTTGGGGGATTTGCCTATAACGATACCTCTGCCGGGGTATGCATTTTCACTAAGCAGATTTGCAATATCAAGTTTAATCATAAGAAAAATCCTTTCGGTTATATTTTATTTGCGAAATTGTTTTCATCATCACGGAAGTATTCAAGCTCATCAAAGGGGCTTAAATCGTTGCTCTGACCGACATAGAGAATATCATCATCTCTTATAATAACAGTCATAAGTCCTTCGCACTCTTCCTCCCAGTCACATTCACATTCAAGGCGTATACCCTTACCGTAACCCTCAGGAGCATCTATATATACTGTCTGCGGATAGATACATTCAAGCATATTCTTCACAGTTCTGACATCAAAAGTCAGGCTTTTCAACAAATGCTTATGTTCATTGATACTTGAGAGACAATAGAGTCTCAGAGCCCTTTCGAGATTTTTCAGAGTTACTGACGAAAGATTATTCAGCATATCAGCACACTTCTGAGCATAATCAAGGCTTGCATCAATATCGATTACAACATTGCAGTCGGCATCAAAGACATCAAGATAGAGCTTTCCCTCCATACCGAAATCATCTTTTTTTATATCAGTAATCATAAAAACACTCCTTTATAAACAAGCACTTCACCCTTATCCGAAAAGTAAAATTTATCATCTTCAATAAATCCGGCAACATCAGTCCAGTAATTTATTTTATAATCATAAACTCCTGCATTGAATGATATATCTGAAAGCTCATCATAGCTGAAATATTTTATAAGTCTTCCGTTGCGGAACACTATAAATTCGCCGTATGTGACATCATCATTAAAGCCTGCTACGATAAGCTCATCATTTTCTGCAAATTCATGCCACTTTTCAACGCTTATGAAGCTGTAAGCTCCTGTAAGTTCTTCAAAAACAGTCCATTCTCCGCAGGAATTTACACCGAGACGGTAACATTTTTCATGTTTCTCCGAATCGCAGAATATATCATCATTTCTGAAATCAGATTCCATACACCTTGAATATGTAATTCCTGACCAGAGAATCAGTCTTTCCATTGCCTTTTCAAGAGGAAGGCGTATTCTGAAATAAACAGGGTTCATATTTTTTAATTCCTTACATATGCTTTGCCGTCGATAATATCAATCTTATCCTGACAGAAAAGTGATACAGCCTCAGGGAGTATTTTCCATTCAGCCTGTTCCATAATGCGACGCTGAAGCATTTCCGGAGTATCACCATATTTTACTTCAACAGGCTTTTGAAGTATAATAGCTCCTGCATCAGCCTTTTCGTTTACAAAATGAACTGTTGCCCCACTGACCTTGACTCCGTATTCAAGGGCTTTTTCATGTACCTTTAACCCATAATATCCCTCTCCGCAGAATGACGGTATCAGGGCAGGGTGTACGTTGATTATTTTATATGAATAAGCTTTTGTAACACATTCATCAAGAATAGTCATAAATCCGGCAAGCACTATCAGATCAGCTTTTTCAGAATCAAGAGCCTCCAGTATAGCTTTACTGTAGGAAACGCTGTCGGGATAATTTTTTCTCGGGATAACTTTTGTCGGGATATTGTTATTTTCAGCACGTTCAAGTGCATAGGCTTCGGGATTTGATGATATTACACAGGTAATTTTTCCGCCCTGAATAATTCCTGATTTTTCGGCATCTATAAGAGCCTGCAGATTTGTACCGCCTCCCGATACAAGAACAACTATATTTTTCGTTTTAATCATCTCCATTCAGTCCGGAAAAATTTTTTTCCGGCTTTCATCATCAGCCGGACAGAAATTATATTCTGTAATATTTCTGCCGTCCGGAACAATTTCGGGTTCTGAACGGTATTCAGAAAGCTTTTCAGATACAAATCTGCCCGTCCTTTCTGAAATTTTTCCTATTATCAGATATTAATACCAGATTTCTCCTGCACTGTAGCCTGTGAAATACTCATAAGTTGCAAGTGCTGCAGGAAGTCTTATATCTCCCATATTGGAGTAATCACCGCTTGCAATCTCCCATCTGAAGCAGAATACCTCTGTAGCTCTTTTTATAGCTCTTGCGGTATCCCAGCCTGTATCAGCAAGCCAGTCATGTACTGCAAAATCGGTCAGATACTGAACGTCCCAAGGTAATTCGGCAAAATATGAATATCCATACCATGTCATATTCTTATTGCCGTGTGCAGAATCGCTTATAAAGAATGAAAGCTGACAGTCAAGATTTGATACCCATGTGTTATATGTGGATTCCCACGGATACGGTGTATAGTTATAACAGCCGTAATTTTCATAGGCAAACTGTGCCAAATCCGCATGTACACCTGTACCGAGTCCGCCGTCAACAGTTGTCCACTGTGCAATGCCGATACCGTCCTCGTAATCATATATTCCGCCCTCATAAGCAGAGTAGTTAAGAGTGCCTGTTTCACACATAAAATTGCCTATTACTGCAGATGCAGCAACATCATTGAAACCGTGGTTTTCAAGAAAATTCCAGATATACTGAGCTGTTTCTCTTATCTCATGATTGCTGTAATAGAGGTCGAGATAATAATCCTTGGACATTGTATCGCTGTATATATATGTACCTGTTTCAAGAGTATATGCAAATGCTGACAGTGCATTTGCCATAATCATTGTAGTGCAGGCAAGCATTCCTCCTATGATTCGTGTAATCGCCTTGGTTCTGTTTAACTTTTTCATCTTCTTTCACCTTTCATATTTAGTATTTGTGGTATTTGCTGAAAAATATAATCATAAAGACGGAGGGAATCCGTCAATACTGATTAGCAGATAATAACGCCTTCGTCCGATTCAACAAGCTCACCGAATATATATGCCTGTTCACCGGATTCATTTATAGCTGATACTGCCTTATCAGCATCATTTTTATCAACGCATACAACCATACCTACTCCCATATTGAATGTATTGAACATATCACGTTCAGGAATATTTCCGGTTCTGGCTATAAGGTCGAAAACGGGCAGAACCTGAACTGCATTTCTTTCGATTTTTGCAGAGAGGTTTTTCGGAAGCGAACGTGGAATATTTTCATAGAATCCTCCGCCCGTAATGTGAGAAATCGACTTTACATTTACTTTATCAAGCAGATTCATAATTGCCCTGACATAAATTTTTGTAGGAGTGAGCAGGCAATCTCCGAGAGTAGTTCCCAAATCGGAGAAATATCTCTTGAGATTCTGTTCGTTTACTGTGAATACATTTCTTACAAGTGAGAAGCCGTTTGAATGAACACCGCTTGACTTTATAGCGATTAAGACATCTCCTGCCTTCTGGGTTTCGGGTTTAAGAATCTTATCCTTATCAACAACACCTACTGCAAATCCGGCAAGGTCGTATTCGTCAACGGGATAGAAGCCCGGCATTTCAGCAGTTTCTCCGCCGATTAATGCACAGCCTGACTGTACACAGCCCTCTGCAACACCTGATACTATATCAGCAATTTTTTCGGGATAGTTCTTTCCGACTGCAATATAGTCGAGGAAAAACTGGGGCTTTGCTCCACAGCATATAATATCGTTGACGCACATTGCCACACAGTCAATTCCGACTGTATT
>JAQXFT010000039.1 GCA_029005335.1 Oscillospiraceae bacterium | reverse complement strand
TGAGAGGAATGTACTTCCTTCCGAATATTTTAGGAGGACTGGTTGTAGGATATATTTTCAGCTTTATTTTCACCTATATTATTCCGACTGCCGCAAAAGCATTACATATTGATTTTCTCTGCAACAGTATTCTTGCGAGTGAAAAGTGGGCGTGGATCGGTGTTCTGATAGTGGGCGTATGGCAGACTGTTGCCATGAACACAATTATCTATATTTCAGGACTTCAGACGATTCCGGCAGATATATACGAGGCAAGTGCTATTGACGGTGCAGGAAAATGGTACACATTCAGAAAGCTGACGCTTCCTCTCCTGCTCCCGTTTATTTCAACCAATCTTATACTCAGCACAAAAAATATGCTTATGGTATTCGACCAGATCATGTCACTGACAAAGGGCGGACCAGCTCAGAGTACAGAATCCATATCCTACCTTATCTACCGCAATGGTATGGACGGCGGTCAGTTCGGATTCCAGAGTGCAAACGCAGTTGTATTCTTTATTGTAATCGTTGCAATTTCCGTTTTCCAGCTTATTATGACAAATAAAAAGGAGGAACAGTTATGAGAAAGCCTGGTGTTTTCAAAAAATCTTCAGTACATGGCAAAACAAATATTCTCCTGACAGTAATACTTATCCTTGGTTGCGTTACAATATTATTTCCTCTTTACATGACAATCGTCATTGCTCTTAAATCGCCTTCTGAAATGACCAATGATGTTGCAGGTGCATTAAGCCTGCCAAAGAGTTTCAGCCTTGATAATTTTGCAGAGGCTATGCGTGTGACAGATTTCTGGCATTCTCTTGGAAACAGTGTTCTTATTACTGGAGCTGCAATTATATTATCGCTTGTAATTCACTCCATGGCAGGTTATGCAATCGGCAGAAGTATGGCAAGGCACAAGGGATTCAGGTTCATTTACTTCTATATAGTCAGCGGTATGTTTGTACCATTTGCGATTCTTATGATGCCCCTTGTAAAGGAAACTGCAAAGATGAATATTGACAATATGTTCGGTGTAATTATTCTTTATGTCGTATTCTATATGCCGATGAACGTTATGCTTTACAGCGGCTATCTTAAAAATATCCCCCTTGCAATGGAGGAAGCAGCGGAGATTGATGGTGCGTCCACATGGAAAACATACTGGAAGATTATCTTCCCAATGATGAAGCCTATGCACGCAACAGTCGCAGTGCTTACAGCTCTCGGTACATGGAATGATGTAATGACACCCCTTGTTATTATGTCCGGTTCAGAGAAAACCACACTTCCTCTTGCACAGCTGAATTTCCAGACACAGTTCGGCACAAACTATAACCTTGCATTTGCGTCCTATCTGCTTGCACTTATTCCGATTCTGATTTTCTATATTCTCTGTCAGAAACAAATCATAGGCGGAATAGCAAACGGTGCAGTAAAGGGATAATAAATACAATCTTCTTCATCACTGCATTTATGGTATCTGCGGTTCTATGCCGCAGATACCAAAATATTAAAGAGGTGTTTTTATGAATTTACAGAATAAAATTATGCTTATAACCTATGCAGACAGTATGGGAAAAAATCTGAAAGAGCTGCATGAGGTTCTGAATAAACACTACAGGGAGGCTGTCGGCGGTGTGCATATTCTTCCGTTTTTCCCGTCATCAGCTGACCGTGGATTTGCTCCTATGCGTTATGACAAGGTTGATGAGGCATTCGGCAACTTTTCTGATATTGAGTCAATCGGAAAGGACTACTACCTGATGTTTGACTTTATGGTCAATCACATTTCTGCAAGCTCCGAATACTTTCAGGATTTCTTGCAAAAGAAAGAATCTTCGGAATATAAGGACTTTTTCATTCGTTACAGTAAATTCTGGAACGGCGAACCGACACAGGAGCAGATTGATAAAATTTACAAAAGAAAGCCCCGTGCGCCATATATTGAAGCTGAGTTTGAAGACGGTTCAAAAGAAAAAATCTGGTGTACATTCTGCGAAGAACAGATTGACCTTGATGTAACAAAGGATAAAACAAAGGAATTTATCCGACGTACACTCAAGGATATGTGCAGACACGGTGCGGCAGTTATACGTCTTGACGCATTTGCCTATGCTGTAAAAAAAGCAGACACAAGCTGTTTCTTTATAGAACCGGATATATGGGAACTGCTTTATGATATCGAAAAAATCGTTAAGGAAGAAAACGCAGAAATTCTTCCGGAAATTCACGAGCATTATACTATCCCTATGAAAATCGCTGAAAAAGGTTTCTGGATATATGATTTTGCACTTCCGGTACTGACACTTCATGCACTTTACAATCACACCGGAAAGTATCTCAAAGACTGGCTTGAAAAATGTCCGATGAAACAGTTTACAACTCTTGATACCCATGACGGTATCGGCATTGTTGATGTAAAGGACCTGCTGCCGGATGAAGAGATTGAAGCGGTCAAGGAACAGATGTACAGTCAGGGCGCAAACGTAAAGAAAATATACAGCTCCGAGGCGTACAACAATCTCGACATCTATCAGGTCAACACAACATATTATTCAGCACTTGGCAACAATGACGACGCCTATCTGCTGGCTCGTGCAATTCAGTTTTTTGCTCCGGGTATTCCGCAGGTATACTATGTAGGAATGCTCGCAGGCTCAAA
>JAQXFT010000038.1 GCA_029005335.1 Oscillospiraceae bacterium | reverse complement strand
CGTAAGCTTTCTGGTATTGGATTCCGTACGGCTGACATTCATAGTTGTTTCCGGAGCTATTACAAATACTTTCCCCTGTTTTTCAAGTTCCGCAAGCCTTTCAACACACTTGTTGTAATTATCCGGTCTTTTGTGGGCAATCTTTACAAATTCCGGATATTCCCTGTATCTCAATCTGACAAGCCCTGAAATATGTTCAGATTTTTTCCGGTAATTCCTTTCTCTTGTAAGGACTACTATATTTTTATCGCATCCATAACGCATTGCCTGTTCATATGGTATTGAATCAGATACTCCGCCGTCAAGATATTTTTTCCCGTTTATTTCCGCTATAGGGAAAAGCAACGGCATTGAGCATGATGCTCTCAGATACATGAATTTTCTGTCGTCTCTCGGAACTTCCAGATATTCCGGCTTCCCTGTCTCAACATTTGTGACAGTTGCAACTGTATGACCTTTAAATTCCTTATATTTTTCATAGTCAAAGGGTACAAGCTTATTCGGAATCTCTCCGAATACAAAATCAAGGTTATAATAGCTTCTGTTGTGTGGATTCATAAGATGTCTTGTCCCCTGATAACGCTTGTCGGATATATAATTTTTTACTATCTTATAATTTCTTCCGTACTGTCCGGAAGCATACGTAAGACCGTATGCGATTCCTGCTGATGTTCCTATAATATAATCTGCGGTGATTTTATTTTCTATAAGAGCATCAATAACTCCGCATGAAAATACTGTTCTGTTTGCACCGCCTTCAAAGGTAACTCCCAGCATAATTCAGACATTCTTCCTTCTGCACACAACGCCTACCAAATCATTTCCGGCATTCGCTGAAACGGCTGCTCCGACTTTACAGTAATATTCCGCCTTGTATCCGAATTTCTTTATCATTTCCTTTTCAAGCTGTTTTGCAAAAGTATCATTTTTTCCGGTAATCATTATATAAGGTGTCTGCGGTGTCATCTGGGATTCAATACATTCCATAAGCTTCGGGATTACATTTCTGTCCCCCCTGATTTTTGACATTATCTTTGAACCTCCGTCAGCCATCTGTATTACAGGCTTTATTCCCAGAAGCTCTCCTGCAAATGCTGCCGCCGCTGATATTCTTCCGGATTTCTTAGCATATTTCAAGGTCATGGGTACAAAATATGTTGCACTTCTGCTTGCCCAGTCCTCAAGATATGCGACTATATCCTTTGCATCTGCATCGGGTTTCCTTGCTTTCTTTGACGCCTCCAGAAGCGGATATCCATACATTGCTGTATATCCCTTTGAGTCAACTATATGGATTTTCATTCTGCTGACTGCCTCAGGAGTTTCACTGAAAAATATATCTCTTGCCATAATCGCATTCTCATATGTCTTTGAGGCTGTTGACGATATGGACATATATATCAGGTCTGTATATCCCTGTTCATACACCTGCTGATATGCCTCCTGAAATTCAAATGCCGTTACCTGAGAAGTCTTCGGGATATCGGTACTGTTATCCATAAGACGATACACCTCGTCCTTGGACTTTTCAACAGTCTCCCGAAAGCTTGAACCATCTATTAAAATATTAAAGCTCATAAGCTTTATTCCTGCATTTTCAAGTTCATTAAGCTCCAAATCGCAGGCGGAATCTGTCATTATAAGTATTTTCTGCATTATATGCACTCCCTTTCTACCAGTCGTATTTTGTAAGTCTGCCCTCCGTGGCAAGGTCGGGATAATCCCATTGTCTTAAAACCTCATATACTCCTATTGCTACTGAGTTGGAAAGATTAAGGCTTCTGAGATTATTCCGCATTGGTATTCTGACACAGTTTTCCTTATTTTTCAGGAGGATTTCCTCCGGTATTCCCTTATCCTCTCTCCCGAAAATCAGATACGCATTATCAGGATATTCTATTTCACTGTGTATTTTAAGTCCCTTTGTTGTAAAGTAAAAATATTCACCGGAGTTTTTTTCATAGAAATCCTCTATGTTTTCATAGTATGATATATCAAGCTTATCCCAGTAGTCAAGTCCGGCTCTCTTCAGATGCTTGTCGCTTATTTCAAAACCGAATGGCTTTATAAGATGAAGCCTTGCTCCGGTTACTGCACAGGTACGGGAAATATTTCCTGTATTCTGCGGTATCTGAGGTTCAAGAAGCACTATATTAAGATTATGCATTTTTTGTTCCTTTATTCAGTAAATTTCATTATGATGATGCCCTGTCAACAGAAATTACATCTTTGACCCTTCTGAGCTTTTCAAAAAGATTTTTAAGCTGTTCGGTACTTACTATCTTGATTGTAGCTTCAAAGACTGCATTGCCGTTTCTGAGATTTCTTGATGAGGAATGAACTATCGGTATCCTTGCTTCTGCAAGTATAGACGATATATCACAGACAAGTCCTACTCTGTCGATTGCCGTAACCTCTATGCTTGTCTGGATAGAGGAATTTCCCTTTGAAGACCACTTTATTTCACACCAGCGTTCAAGCTCCTCAGGATTGTTTCTTTCGAGTGCTGCACGATAGTTACTGCATTTTCTGGTATGGACTGATATTCCATAGCCCCTTGTTATAAAGCCTACTATATCATCTCCCGGAAGAGGATTACAACATTGTGCATATTTTACCACACAGCTATCGATATCATCAAGAATTACTGCACTTCTGCTTTCGGGACTGGCGGGGATTACGGACGGTGCAGAATCATTTGTATCATTTGTATCATTTATATCATTTCCATACATCTTCAGATATTTATCTTTAAGACGTGGCATTATCCTTGAAAGAGTTATCCCTCCATAGCCTATTGCTGCATAGAAATCCTCCATACTATTACAGTTATGACGCTTGAAATCATCAGCCAGAAGCTGTGCTCTTTCCTCCTCCGGTACATTTATCCTGTATCTCTTGAATTCACGTTCAAGCTCAAGCCTGCCCTGTATTATATTCTCCTCACGGCATTCACGCTTGAACCAGAGCTTTATCTTTGATTTTGCCTCATTTGTTTTTACGATTCCAAGCCATGCACGGTTAGGCCCTTTTTTAGGGTCCTTGCTGGTGATTATATGACATATTTCACCCGTACTGAGCTTATAGTCAAGCGGAACTATTTTTCCGTCTACTTTTGCTCCGATTGTACTATGTCCGATTTCGGTGTGTATCTTGTATGCAAAATCTATTACGGTGGAGTCAACCGGAAGTGTAATGGGCTTACCCTTTGGAGTCATTACTACTATTTCCTCAGGAGCTAAATCTGTTTTTATTGCCCTTACTATCTCCTCAGCGTCATCAGATGCCTGTTGTGCCTCTATAATCTGACGCACCCATGACAGACGCTGTTCCATCTTGTCTTTTCCCTTTATACCCTCCTTGTATTTCCAGTGGGCAGCGATTCCGTATTCTGCAGTTTCATGCATTTCAAATGTTCTTATCTGGACTTCAAAGGGAATACCCTCCTTACCGATTACCGTTGTATGAATTGACTGATAACCGTTCGCCTTCGGGCTTGATATATAGTCCTTTATTCTTGTGGGAATCGGAGTAAACATATCATGGATAATTCCAAAGACGTTATAACATTCAGCCTTTGTGGAAACTATAATTCTGACAGCATATTTATCGTATATTTCATCTATGCTTCTTTTATTGATAAATACTTTCTTATATATGCTGTATATGCTTTTTACACGTCCCTCTATTACCGGCTCACGTTCAAAAGTCTCGTTTCTGAATCTCTCTGCAATCTTATCCTTTATACTCTGAATAAATTCCTCACGGCTTTCCTTTTTAAATTCAAGTATCTGCTCTATTTCTGCATAGGCATAGGGGTCAAGATAGCGGAGTGACAAATCCTCAAGCTCCTCCTTGACTGATTTTATACCCAGTCTGTGAGCTATCGGAGCATATATGTTCATAGTTTCAAGAGCCTTGTTTCTCTGCTTGCGTTCCGGTCTGTAGCAGAGTGTACGCATATTGTGAAGCCGGTCACAGAGCTTTATTATCATTACTCTTATATCCTGTGACATTGCCAGAAATATTTTTCTTACATTTTCCGCCTGTTGCTGTTCCTTGTCAAACATGGACATTTTTGTAAGCTTTGTAACTCCGTCCACGAGCATTGCAACGTCCTGTCCGAAACGATTCTTTATATCATTAAGGGTTGTTGCTGTATCCTCAACTACATCATGAAGCATTGCTGCACATATTGTATCTGTATCCATTCCCAGCTCAAGAACTATAAACGATACTGCAAGAGGGTGTATTATATATGGCTGTCCCGATGAACGGAACTGTCCCTCATGTGCTTTTTCAGCCAGTTTATATGCAGTTACAATCTTGCTTAAATCATACTGCTTATCACTGGTCAGTATTTTCTGTATAAGCATATCAATAGTATAATCGTCATTATATCTTTCATCAGTAGCAACCATAATAATATCACTCTCCCATTTTTTCTTTAAGTTTTATAAGTACAGGGGCAGTATCAAGACTTACCTTTCCATTTGCTTTAAGGCGTTTTACTTTTCTTCCGGCTGAATTATATTCTATGAGATTAAGCTCCGCAAGAGCCTCCAGCACAACAAGAAATTTACAGTAATTCAGGTCTTCGGAGAATACTTTTGTATAAAGCATATCAATATCAATTCCTGTCTCCGTTATATTGCGGTATATTAATGCTGTTTCAGCACGCTCCGGATACATGGATAAATAGTAATTCTCAGGAAGCTCCTCGCCTCTTATAAAGCTTTCATATGCATATACTGCACCTGTTATTCTGCTCTGGTTTATACCCTGTCTGCGGTAATCCACGACAATTATATTTACACTGTCCTTATTGTTGAAATGATTTATTTCAAGATTTACCGCAAAATTATATTCCTGACCTGTTATGATTCCCGACTGTTCAGGATTCTTTCTGAAAAGCTTTGCATATAATCTTCTTCCCCCGTAATTTATACGGATATTAGTATGCTTTCCTGCTCCCATAGGCGAAAGCTCCTCAACAGTTGCACCGTTTATAAGAAATACCGGCTTATCATTTCCCTGACCGCAAGGCTCCATAAAATCCAGTCCCTTTATGCCTCTGACTGTCATTTCCTCCGGTCTGAGTACGTGGTCTATATCATAGGAAAATACGGGCATTTTCTTATGATTTATAAGTGCATATTCCTGAAGCATTTCATCAAATTTTTCAGTCATTCCGCTTTTTATAGTAAATCCGCCTGCTCCCTGATGTCCTCCGAATTTTTCAAGACATTCACTGCAGTAGCTTAATGCTTTGAATACTGAAAATTCTCCGAATGCTCTTGCTGAACCTCTTATTTCTCCGTTGGATTCAGATGCTATAAAGCATGGCTTTCCGTAAAGCTCTTCTATTTTTGAGGCTACTATTCCGATAACTCCGTGATTCCAGTTATTTCCTTTAAAGAATAACACTCTTTTTGATGCAAGGCTTCTGTCCGAATTTAAAATTCCGCATATTTCATCAGTTATAATACTTTCTGCCTTTTTGCGGTTTTCGTTAAGCGAATCCAGCTCCTGAGCAATTGCGTGAGCTTCCTCCTCATTTTCAGAAAGAATAAGATTTACTGCTGTTTTCGGTGAGCCGAATCTTCCTGATGCGTTTATTCTCGGAGAAATCATAAATGCTATTGATGTTGAGCTTATTTTCTTCCCCAGAAGTCCGCTTACCTCAAGAAGCGATGTTATACCTGTATAGTCAGACTGTCCGATAAAATTCATTCCTCTGCATACTATATATCTGTTTTCACCCGATAAATCAACAACATCTGCAACAGTAGCTATTGCTGCAAGCTCTGAAAACTGCTCAAGGGGAATGTCATAATTTCCTCCGTCCAGTGCTGATATAAGCTTCAGTACAACACCTGCTCCGCAAAGATTCTTGAAAGGTGACATACAGTCTGCACGGTGCGGGTCTACTACTGCTTCAGCTCTGGGAAGTGTCTCGCCTGTCTGGTGATGGTCAGTAATTACAAGCTCCATTCCGAGTTCATATATAAGCTCTGCTTCCTTTATTGCTGATATTCCGTTGTCAACCGTAATTATAAGCTTTGTATCCATATCCGCTATTTTTTTCACGGCATCTGCATTTAATCCGTATCCCTCCGAACGTTCAGGAATATAATAAATTACATCTGCACCAGCCTGACTGAGAAACGTATAGAGCATTACAGTTGACATTATTCCGTCGCAGTCATAGTCACCATAAATACAGATTTTTTCATTTTCATTAATCGCTTTGTTAATCCTGTCTGATGCCTTCTGCATATCTCTTATGAGAAAAGGGTCTGAAAGCTTATTTACTGAAAATTTTTCTGATATACTCTCCGTACTGCTGAAGCCTCTGGCTGAAAGTACTGGTGCAAGCAGTGAAATTATAGTATTATCCTGAGCATTTCCACTGAGTATTGCTGAATCAGGCTCTCTTGATAAAAGTTCATCAAGAACAGTATTTTTAAAATTCTCATCATTCATAAGCTCTCTGACAGCTTTCTCATCTGCTTTTTTTATGTTCCACTTCTTCATCTGAATCACTCCCCAATCGTTGTATAATAATACATTATATCATCTTTTTCTTCATATTACAATAGGAAAAACAAAAAAAATTTCGTTCCGGATTCAAAAGTCAGTTATGAAGCTTATTACTGTGTTGACTTTTTTTCAGGTTTCTGATATAATATCATTATATTTCCTGATTGAGAAAGGAGTTTTCTTTTAATGACTGAAATCCTTACCTCCGCTCTGACTGAAACTGCGGAAACCTCCACTACTGAGCTTCAGATTCCGAATGTTAAAGAAAGCGTGGAAAATGCCTCCTCGCTTCTGACATCTATAACCGATAAATTTATTTCAGCTCTTCCGGTACTTGCATTTGCCGTTACTGTATTTTTTCTCGGAATAATACTTTCAAAGATACTGCTTAAAATTACCGCTAAATTCGTTGAACGTTCAAATATCGAAAATACTGCCGGAAGCTTTTTAATATCCCTTGTAAGAGTTATTCTCTATATTCTTGTTGCAATAATTGCACTTTCCATACTCAATGTACCTATGACTTCAATCGTTACTGTAATCGGTACTGCCGGAATTGCAATCGGTCTTGCACTTCAGAACAGCCTTTCAAACCTTGCCGGAGGATTTATAATCCTCTTTTCAAAGCCTTTCAAATCAGGCGACCTCATTGAAATTGACAATTCCATCGGAACTGTCGATTCAATCGGTATTCTTTATACAAAAATTATTACTCCCGACAACAAGAGTATCTTTATTCCGAACGGAAAAATTACCGATGCTAAAATCATAAATTACAGCGAAACCTCTACACGACGTGTTGACCTCGTTTTCGATATCGCATACGGTGACAGCTTTGAAAAGGCAAGAAATGTTATCAGAAATGTTGTCGAATCCGATTCCCTCATTCTCTCCGAACCTGAACCCCTTATAAGAATGTGTTCCCATAAGGAAAGCTCTGTCGGTATCTGCGTTCAGGTATGGACTGAAAATGAAAATTACTGGAAGGTATTCTATAATCTTACTGAAAGCGTCAAGCTTGAATTTGACAGAAATAATATCGAAATCCCATACAGCCAGATTGACATACATATAAAAGAAAATCAGGAGTAAAAACTATGTCTGACAAGAAAGCTTCCCAACTGAAAAAAAAGAGTCCCAAATACTTCTTCCGACGTCTGACCGCATTTCTGATAATAATTATTTTCATCTGGTACTTCAATAATTATACCATAAAAATAAACAAAAAAGAAATAAGCTCTCCTAAAATCAATACTTCCGTAAAAATTGCTGTTCTCAGTGATTATCATGCCGAAAAATACGGTATACGTCCGGAAACAATTCTCAGAAAGCTCGATAAAATAAATCCTGATGTTGTTTTATATCTTGGTGATATGTATTCAAGAAAAACTTCTCAGGAAAATATTGAACTCGCTGAATCCCTGATGATTGATACTGTCAAAGCCGGCTATGATGTGTTTTTCGTCCCCGGTGACCACGACCGCTCTGTTGAATATCTGAATGTTCTTATGCAGAATGATGTCAATGTTATGAACTATCAGTCCGAAACTCTTAATATCAAAGGGAATAACATAAGAATATACGGAATAAACAACGCCTATTTTTCGGATACTTTCAATCTTTCAAACGAATTTCAGCTTGACCCGTCATATTACAATATTCTTATGGCACATATACCCATGTATGATTACTATAACGATTTCGGTGCAGACCTTACACTTTGCGGTGATACTCACGGCGGTATGATTCAGTTGCCTTTCGGACTGGGTGCTGTATACGATTCCGCTGATGACAAATGGTTTCCGGAATTTTCAAAGGGAAGAAAAAATGTATACGACAAGGGTCTTTTCAGTCTTTCCGAAAAGGATAAGTATATGTTTATCACTTCCGGACTCGGAAACTATCCCGTTCCCGCAAGACTTAACAACAGACCGGAAATCGCTGTTATACAGCTGAATCCATATTAAAATATATCTGGCAAGATAAATCGGAATTTAAAAGAGCGACAAATTATATTCCTGAATCACTTGAAAAAAGAGGTATTCAATAATGAAATATACACATTATTACTCTCCAATGGATGAAATTATTACCAATATTGATACTGATATTCTATACAATGATATTATAAAAAACTTTAAAAATTATTGGTCATCAGTAAATACTGCTTATGCAGAAATTCATTACTTTGAAGATGAGGAGTCAATTGCTACATTAATTATTAATGTACATC
Source organism: Oscillospiraceae bacterium (assembly GCA_029005335.1). Taxonomy (GTDB): domain Bacteria; phylum Bacillota; class Clostridia; order Oscillospirales; family Ruminococcaceae; genus Ruminococcus. The sequence goes on along the minus strand of JAQXFT010000038.1, from coordinate 609 downwards.
TTGATTATGGAATTTACTTGCGTCATGAGAGCAATGAAGAAAAACTATCCGTTTTTGATAAAAACAAATTAGATGAAATTGTTTGGACAAAAGATGTATGCGATATTTCCATGGGGTTATTTTTACCACCTGAACTGGCATGGAAAGGCATAAAAGAATTTCTGGAAACAGGGACAGCTTCAACAGAAATTGAATGGATTTCACCAGATGATATACCCGAAGGCGGAAACTATTAAAACATCTTATTATATGATATACAAACACAACTATTAATAAAAAGGAGCTTTTTTATAAGCTCCTTTTATTTATCAATGATTTTCCCGATAACCCTTAACATACCAACGCACACCAATATATAATAATTGGCTTATAATAAACATAAGCACTATGTTCAAGGGCATACTATCCGCAAACCATACGAGAACCGCTACAATAGCAAGCGTTATAAACAGTCCTGATTCATCAAAACAATACTCTTGATACTGTCTAAAAACGAATTTACCACCAAAATACAACAATAATCCGACTATGCCAAACACAACAACAGTGATAACTATTGTTACAACAGGCAATGGAATATCGACACTTTCCGTTATCTGCTCTGATATG
>JAQXFT010000037.1 GCA_029005335.1 Oscillospiraceae bacterium | reverse complement strand
AAATCTTACCGCCTGCAAGCAAAAGCCGGAGGATTCATTATCATCATCAGAAATATTTACAGAGCCTCCGACAGAAACTCAGCAAATAACTACAGAACCCCCTTTCACTGAACCCGATATAAGCGGACAGACTATATACTGGCTCTCTGACTACAATCTTAATCCGGAGGAGGGCGAAAAGCGTTCAACTGCTCTTTCGCTCTTTAACGATGTATACGGAGCTAATATAGAATATATTCATGCAGACCGTGACAAGCTGTTTGACGTTCTTGATGAAAGAATACGTTCCGGAGAACCCGTTGACATGATACCATATGAAATAAATGCAGTTCCGGAGGGAGTATCAAAAAATCTGTATCAGCCACTTGACGAATATTTCGACGTTCTCGGGTGGGATTCGGATTTGTGGGAGGATATGCACGATACTGCCGGAATATTCGCATATGACGGAAATCACTATGTCATTCCCTACAGTATCTCAGACCCTTTTGTAATAACATACAGCCGTACTCTTATGAAGTCTGAAAAGCTTGATGACCCCTATGAACTCTATAAGCAGGGGAAATGGGACTGGAACACATTCACGGCAATGATTGATAAATTCATCTCACAGCAGACTGAATATAAACGCTATGGAATTGCCGGATATTTCGGAGAAGCCTGCCTTTATTCAACAGGTAAAACTGTCGTATCCCTAAAAGACGGAAAGCTTTTCAATAATATAAACGATTCCGGAATAGCAAAGGCCGAAGAATTTATGATTAAAACTGCTGATGTATACAATGACGGCTGGCACTCAAATTTCCCCACAAATATGAATACTCTTTTCTATGGTATGCCCGACTGGTCGCTTAAAGAATCAAATGCACTTAATCCCGATGCCGATTTAATGGTTGTACCTTTTCCGAAATCTCCGGATTCAGATAAATATTATATGTGTGCAAACTATAACGCAAGAATGCTCGTAAAAGGTTCGGAAAAAGGCGATGCTGTAGCTACTTATATAAAATGCGAACGCCTTGCGGAAACAAGCGAAAAATATCAGAAAGCCAAAAAAGCTCTCGCCACTGAAAAAATAACTACTCCAAAGGGAATAACAGTCGGATATATCACTGATGAACAGTATGATGCACTTCAGGAATATACTGACCCTACAAAACTCACTCCGGTTTTCGATTTCGGATACGGCATGGGAAATGTCATGTATGGTGAGGGAGAATACAATTTTGAAACAAGAGGTATCATGAACCGCCTTTCATATGAATTTCTTGAGGAAAAAGGCAACGCCGAAAACTGGGAAAAGCTCCGTGAATTATGCTCCGGAACTATTGACGAAGAAATAAAGAAGTTACAAAAAGGTTAAAATCATAAATGAAATTCCGCACCGTAATGTTAAAAATGCACATTTTATTTAACTTGTATCCCCTCTTAAATATCATTTCATCTGAAATATATAACTATAAAATTACAATGTACCGGAAAAACTTGATATTCTGATATTTATGTGATAGAATAATATCAATGAATTTCAAAAGCCCATGATATGGAGGATTTTATGAAAAAATTATTTGCACTTTTACTCACCTGCTCTATGATTGCCTGTACATTCAGTGCATGCGGTAGTGAAGAAACATCAGGTGAATCATCAGATATAAATTCAAGCTCAGCAGTTGATTCAGAATCAGAAGCCGGTAAAGAAAGTGAAGCTTCTTCTGAGTCAGAATCAGAAGCTGTATCAGGTGCTGACACAGAAAGCGAAACTTCTTCTGAATCAGAATCTACAGCTGTATCAGGTGCTGACACAGAAAGCAAAGCTTCTTCTGAATCAGAATCAGAATCTACAGCTGTATCAAGTGCTGACACAGAAAGCAAAACTTCTTCTGAATCAAGTACAGCCGAGGAAAGCTCCTCAGCAGAATCAAGCGAATCAAAAGCAGAATTTGAAATTATTGATAAAGAATCAGATTCAAGTCAGGCTCCGCTTGAAATAACTCCCGGAACAGCAAGCGATGAAAATCTTATAGGTGCATGGACAAATGATGAGCTTTCTGCTGCCTTTTCATCAATTAAATTCCGTGAAGACGGTATAATTTCAACTGTCGTTGACTGTTCAACACTGATGAATATTTCAGGAGAATATCTCAATATGTCCGGCACTGACTGCCCATACGAATTTGACGGCACTGATTTTTCATGTGTAATCACAAGTGCTGATATGGGAATTACAGATTCTGACACTGAAATGGAAGAATTGTCAATACTCGAAATGACAAAGCTTGAACCCGGCGATAAATCCGATGTCAACGGCGTATATATCCTTAATGGCGGTCTGCTCAGTGATATATATGCAGAAGCTCTCCCTATGGACAGTGATATTTATATAACAGTAATTAACAACGGTGATATAGTCATGGAAGTTGAAATATGCGGATATGATGCCGACGGAAAAAATCTCACCTGGAAAGGTGACGTTGAAACACTTCTCGGAATCGCCTCAGGAGAAGAACCTGTTACACCATATAAAATAGAAGGAGATACCCTTACCATTTCAGGTAGTACAGATGAAGTTCTCACAAGAAATAATGATATTTATTCAACAAAAGTAAAAACTACTACACAACCTGCAAGTACAAAAAAGGCAACTACAACAAAGGTAACTACCAAAGTTATTGAAACACAAGCAAAAAAAGAAACAACAGAAAAAGCAACCACAACAGTTGAAATTGTAAATGAAGCAGAACCCACTCAACTTTATTTGGATTTTTTTGAACCTTATGCTGATTCTATAAATCAACTTACACCATCAGATTTTCAGCAAGCCAACGCAGATAAACTTGCAAATTATGATGTTGATATTACAGAAGGAAATGAAATTGAAGAAGATTATTGGCGATATTCAATAAAAGATAATAACGGCAATGCAGTTTATCTTTGGTTTTATCCTATAAACATTGAGGACGATGCATCAGAATGGACAAATACACTATCATTAATTACATACAGTAATGGAAACAAAGAAATAAGCATTTCAGATAGATGTCATTATTTATCATCATTTGAATATGAAACATATGATGTAAACAGAGAACCAAAAAGTCAAACTGTTTCAAATGCTGATGAATTAAAAAAATTTATGTTTGAATAAATATAAAATTAAATAAAAAAGCTGAAAAACAAAATAAACAATAAACTTTGGGCGGAAAAATGTAATTTTCCCGCCCGATTTTTTTACATATTCAGTTTGTTATCAGCAAGAAATCTTTCCGCCTCATCAACATCTGACTTCATTCTGTCAGCAATAAGCTGTTGCTCTGATATATATCTTTCAGTCTCCTCTATCTTTGAACGCTGATTTATGTAGGAATCAGTACCCTCTTCCAAAGCCTCAAGACTCTTTTTAAGGCTTTCAAGCCTTATGCCTGATGTCTTTATATTGTTGGTTGTAAGCTTATAGCGTCCGATAACTTCCCTGTACTGATAAAACTTTTTATATAAGGCAAGCTTTTCTTCATCATAAAGCCCCTGCCTGTATGCAAAATATATTTTTGCAAGACATTCCGCATCTGCAATCGCTGAAAATGTATGTGTAAAATCTATACCATAGATATCTGCCACTCTTTCAAGATTATAGGGATTGGGAAGTGACAGTTCCTCCATGATATCGACCTGAAGGTCATGAAATTTTCCGGAAATATCATACATTCTTTTGTCTGCATGAGAATATCTGGCTGACTTCTGCACCTCAATGCCGTCCGCATTGCCCCACACAAAATATTCCGACGGCGAAAAACATTCCACAAGCTGTAAAAACTGTTCAGATACCTTGTCAAAGCTCTGGCTTCTGTTTATCTGGCTCTGGGTTATACCGGTCATACTCTTGGTCCGAGCCGAAATCCGTGAAAGCCTTGACGGCTTGACTAAACTGTAAAAGGTTGTCAGAGGACTGCCGTCGGAATATCTGAAAACGGCTGCCATTGATATAATTTCCCGTTTATTCATACCTTTCTGTTCGGGACAGTTAAATTCAAAATCAAGAAAAACGTAAATTTTATCCCTCATTATTAAACTCCATTGTTATCCGGAAAAAAATCAGAGCTTATTTTTAAGCTTTCTGAGAGTATACCCTTCATTGACCTTCATAACACCTCTGTCAATTGCAAGAGCATAATCCGGAACATCTCTTGTAACAGTAGTACCTGCTGCGGTATAGACTCCCTTTCCGAGATTTACGGGAGCGATAAGGTTTGTATTACAGCCTATGAAGCAGTTGTCGCCGATAACACATCTGCTTTTTACGATTCCGTCGTAATTTACGGTAACAGTACCACAGCCGAAATTTACTTTCTTTCCTACATCGCTGTCGCCCACATAGGTAAGATGTGCAACAGCAGTTTTTTCGCCGATAGTTGAATTTTTAATTTCGACAAAGTCGCCTATTTTAACGCCACTTCTGATAAGGCTTCCGGGTCTTATGTGAACCCACGGACCTATTTTAACTCCCTTTTCAATTTCTGATTTAAATGACTGTACATAGTTAAGTTTTACTTCATCACCTATAACGCAGTCCTCTATAACGCAGTTTGGACCTATAGTACAGTTTTCGCCTATAACAGTATTTCCTCTGAGTATAGTTCCCGCAAGAATTTCCGTACCTGCTCCGATTTTAACGCCTCTTTCTATAGTTACTCCGTCAAGGCAGGTAAATTCAACACCGTTTTCAAGATGCTTTTCAATAACATTCATTCTTGCTCTGGTGTTAAGCTCAAGCAATCCCTTTCTGTCATTTGCACCGAGTATTACATCGGGATTCGATGACTTGTAAGCACCTGCCTTTTTTCCGGAGCTTACAGCAATTCCTACTGTATCAGTAAGATAATATTCTCCCTGAGAATTTTTATTATCAAGCTTTTTAAGAAGCTCCATGAGGTCTGATGTTCTGAACCAGTATGCTCCGGAATTTACTTCCATGATATTTTTCTGATTTTCGTCAGCATCTTTCTGTTCAACAATACCGCTGATTCCGGATTCTGTTCTTAAAATTCTGCCGTATCCGAAAGGGTTTTCAAGCTCAGCAGTAATAACTGTCACAGAATTTCCCTGATTTATGTGAAGCTCCAATGCTTCTTTAATTGTACTGCTGTCTATAAAAGGAGCATCTCCGCAGAGGACAAGAGTATTTCCTTCTGTATTTTTTTCCAGAAAAGGTACAGCCTGCATTACTGCATGACCTGTTCCGAGACGTTCGGACTGCATAACAGTTTCATATCTTCCGGCAAGATATTCGTCAATAATTTCTCCCCTGAATCCCTTTACTATACATATATTATTTATATCTGCATTTTCACAGGCTGATATCACCCACTCAATCATAGGCTCTCCCAGAACCTTAAACATAGGCTTGGGTATATCAGATTTCATTCTTTTTCCCTGACCGCCGGCAAGTATGATACAATTGTCAAAATTTTTCATTATAAAAAATCCTCCCACTAATTTTTGACCGTATTCAAACGTATCTATTTATATTATTACAAATTTTATATTTAATTGCAATAGCTTTATTCATAAAATTATCATTTTTTGAAAAATTTGTATAAAATGCTATAAAAAATACAGAAAAATTTTCTCAAAAAATGTATAGTAATTTCCCGAATTATATGTTATAATAGTTGTAAGTCCGGAAGCACGCTCTTTTTTCTATGCTCTTCCGGAAAGAAGTTTTAATTTTGGAGGTATAACTTACAATGGCAAACAAATGGGTTTACATGTTCAGTGAAGGCGACATGACTATGCGTAACCTTCTTGGCGGTAAGGGTGCTAACCTCGCTGAGATGACAAGTATCGGTCTTCCTGTTCCGCAGGGCTTCACTATCACTACCGAAGCTTGTACACAGTACTATGAGGACGGACGCAAAATCAATGACGAAATCATGGCTCAGGCTATGGAAGGCGTTAAGAAAATGGAGGAAATCAACGGCAAGAAATTCGGTGACCTCAAGAATCCTCTCCTCGTTTCAGTTCGTTCAGGTGCAAGAGCTTCTATGCCCGGTATGATGGATACTATCCTCAACCTCGGTCTCAATGATGAAGTTGTTGAAGCTATGATTGCCGGCAACCCTGACCCAAAATTTGAGCGTTTCGTTTACGACTCCTACAGACGTTTCATTCAGATGTTCTCAGATGTCGTTATGGAAGTAGGCAAAAAGTATTTTGAACAGCTTATCGATAAGATGAAGGAAGAAAAGGGCGTTCAGTATGACGTTGAACTTACTGCTTCTGACCTCAAGACCCTTGCTGAACAGTTCAAGGCTGAATATAAGAACCAGCTCGGCGAAGACTTCCCGTCTGACCCTGTAACTCAGCTCAAGCTCGCTATCGAAGCTGTATTCCGTTCATGGGACAACCCCCGTGCAAACGTATACCGTCGTGACAACGATATCCCTTATTCCTGGGGTACTGCAGTTAACGTAATGCCTATGGTATTCGGTAACCTTAACGACAACTCCGGTACAGGCGTTGCCTTCACAAGAGATCCCGCTACAGGTGAGAAGAAGCTCATGGGCGAGTTCCTTACAAACGCTCAGGGTGAAGATGTTGTTGCAGGTGTTCGTACTCCTATGCCCATCGCTCAGATGGAAGAGAAGTTCCCCGCTGCTTTCAAGAAGTTCACAGAAATCTGTGCTAAACTCGAAAGCCACTACAGAGATATGCAGGATATGGAGTTCACAGTTGAGAATGAAAAACTCTATATGCTCCAGACAAGAAACGGTAAGAGAACA
>JAQXFT010000036.1 GCA_029005335.1 Oscillospiraceae bacterium | reverse complement strand
GATTCCGGAATGTCAATGATGGGCGGAGGTTCTTCAAATGCAGTAACATTCTATATTATGCTTGATGAAAATAAAAAACGCTCCTCAAATGAAATTATCAAGGAAATAAATGAACTCTGTTCAGACCTTGACTGCGATTTTAATGCAACAGGTTCAACAGATGTTTCAGCACTTATGGGCGGTTCGGGAGTATCAGTAAATATCTATGGTGACGACCTTGAACAGCTTCAGGAATCAGCAAGGGAAATCTCTGATATAATTGCAGGTGTTGAGGGTACTCAGAATATACTGAATGGTCTTGAGGAAAACGACCCCGCACTGAAAATTACTGTTGACAAGGAAAAGGCTATGCTTAACGGTCTTACAGTAGCACAGGTATTCAGTGAAATGTCTGATGCTCTTACAACTGAAAAGAAAGCTGTTGACGTTATATTTGATGATACGTCATATGAAGTTTATGTATCTGATGAAAATACAGATTCGCTTTCCGTTGATGATGTAAAGAATTATGTCTTTGAAGTTACTGCTCAGGACGGAAAAACCTCAGAAGTAAAGCTCAGTGATATTGCTGATGTTCAGGAAACTCAGACACTCAGCACTATTTCAAGAAAAAATCAGAAACGCTATCTTACTGTATCAGCAGAAATTGCAGACGGCTACAACGTTTCACTCGTATCTGATGACGTTGAAGAAGCCCTGAACAGCTATGAAGCTCCGAAAGGTATAGAATACAGTATATCAGGTGAAAACGAAAATATTATGGATTCTATGAAACAGCTTGTTGAAATGCTTCTGCTTGGAGTAATGCTGGTATATATGATAATGGTTGCACAGTTCCAGTCGCTTAAATCTCCGTTTATCATTATGTTTACAATACCTCTTGCATTTACAGGCGGTATGCTCGGACTTCTTGTCACCGGATTTGAAATCAGCGTTATATCAATGCTCGGATTTGTAATGCTCTGCGGTATCATAGTAAACAATGGTATTGTGCTTGTTGACTATATAAATCAGCTCAGGCTTGACGGAATGGAGCGAAGAAAGGCTATTGCCGAAGCAGGTGCAACAAGAATGAGACCTATATTTATGACATCTGTTACAACTATACTTGGACTTATTGTAATGGCTCTTGGTGTCGGAAATGGTGCTGAAATGATGCAGCCTATCGCTATAGTATGTATAGGCGGTCTTATATATGCAACTGTACTTACACTTTTCGTTATTCCTTGTCTGTATGACCTCATGAATAAAAAGGAGCTTAAAAAGCTATCCAGAGAGGATTTGGAAATAAGCAAGCTCTGATAAAAAAATACGGGCGGTTCCGGAAGGAATCGCCCATTGTTTCAAGTTTCTGAAAATAAAAAAGACCCGATTTTTTAAACCGAGTCTTAGAGTGCGGATAACAGGAGTTGAACCTGCACCCCCTTGCGAGGACCAGCACCTGAAGCTGGCGCGTCTGCCTATTCCGCCATATCCGCAGTTACTATGATATTATAGCACATAAAAATTAAAATGTCAATAGTTTTCCGATTATATTAAAAAATTAATCTTCATCGGGATTTTCAAAAACAGAGTTGAATTTTTCAGCCATTTCATCTGATATGAAGTATGTATTTTCATCACGCTGGGAATTTCTTTTCAGGATATTTCTTTTCTGCTGTTCGTCCGGGACGTTCACGAAATGCCATTCGATATCGAAACCATGGGAATTATAAAAATCCCTGACTTGCTGTCTTTCGGATTTAGTCCAGAATCCCCAGTCAAGAATTACATTTATACCACATTCAAGTATTTCGAGAGATTTTTTCAGCAGATATTCTTCAGATTTCCGGACTGTTTCGTTATGCTTTTCGCCGAGCTGTTCATCAAAAAGAGAGAGCATAAGCTCATCACATGAGAGAATAACAGCATTTCTTTCAGCTTTAAGCTTTTTTGCAAGAGTGGTTTTTCCGGAACATACTTTACCGCAGGTCAGAATAGCTTTAGGCATAAATAATCACCTTATAAGTAAAAAAGTTTTGGGTCAAGCCTTTTTCAAAAGGCTTGCAGGGGAGGTATGGAGGGGACAGAGTCCCCTCCATATAAAAAAACTACTTTGTATAAACTGCAACGATTTCAGCGATATACTGGACATGAACGGGGTCTTTGTCATAAGCGTTGCCGTATGCATTTTTATCAGTAAAGCAACCGAGTGAAAGTTCCTGACGGTAGAGCTTACGGCATACTATAACAGTATCAGCTTCTTGAAAAGCTATGCAGTTATCGATTTCAACGGGAGTAATGCCGGCTTCCTGAACCTTGTTGCAGTCTCTGCCTGATTTTGAACCGCATATTCTTAATGCGTTTCTGTGCTGTTCACCAAGAAAGGAGAGTGTAAAGTAATCATTTTTTTCTATAAACTCATATGTAAATCTGTTGGGACGGATATAACAGGTTACGACATTTTTATTCCAGATTACGCCCATCTGTCCCCATGAGGCGGTCATAGTATTGAAGTTGTCTTTAGCTCCGGAGGTAACCAGCATCCATTTTTTTCCTATGGAATCAAACGGATTGAATTTCAGTGATGAAATATCAGTTTTTTTAAAATCCATAATAAATTATTCCTTTCGTATATATAATATATATATCTATATTATCATATAATCCGGAATATTACAAGTATTTATCATACTTTTTTAAGTACGGATTTATACTGAAGCCTGAGCTTATCGGTGATGAGTGCGATAAATTCGGAATTTGTAGGCTTGCCCTTGCTTGTATCGACAGTATATCCGAAGAAAGAGTTGAGGGTATCTATATTTCCTCTGTCCCATGCTATTTCGATAGCATGGCGGATAGCTCTTTCTACTCTTGATGATGTTGTATCATATATGCTTGCGACAGTGGGATAAAGAAGCTTTGTAACGCTTTCAAGCAGAGACTTGTCCTTTATGGAATAGAGAATAGCGGTGCGGAGATAGTGATAACCCTTTATATGTGCAGGCACGCCGAGCTGATGGATTATATCAGTAACAACAATTTCCATATCGTCATTAATCATGTTGAATTTATTCTGGATAGCAGATTTGATAGCAGAAAAAAGGTCATCGGCACTGTAGGGCTTGAGGAGATAGTAGGAAGCACCTGAATCCATAACCTGTCTCTCTATAAATTCATTGTCATATGAAGAGGTGATTATAAAAACCGGAACTTTAAGGCAGGATTCCTTTACCTTCTTCATAACCGAAACAGCATCACCATTCTGAGAGGATATGTCGATAACCACAACATCGGGACAGTCATTTCTGATAGCCTCATAAATTATTCCGCAGTCTTTCTTTCTTGTGTAGGCATAAAGGCCATTCTCACGGAGCTTGTTTGCTGAGCATATACCACATTCAGCAGAATCGTCACCAATCAGTACTTTTATTTTGTTATTCATTGTTTTGAACCTCCTTTTTGTTTTGCTTTTACATAATACCACAAGTGGAAAGTCGAATGCAATAGCCATTTTTTGATTATCAGGCTATATTTTGTTGAAAATGCTCGCTTTTTGTTGAAAAAATATTTTTTTGTATAAATGCACTATCTCCGGCTTGAATATATATGCTTATTTATTTATAATGACGAATCAAAAAATTTTATATCAACGCTTGACAAATCGGAATATGTGTGATATAATGCTCTATGTAAGAATTGAATATTGATTCTATTGAGTAGGATTATCCGAAATATAGATGTGCGGGCCCTGTGCAACAAGACACCGTGAACCATGTCAGGCGGGAAACCGAGCAGCATTAAGCGGATTGCCTTGTGTGCCGCAGACCAGCCTGCACATCTATGTTCCGGATATTTTCTGCTTTA
>JAQXFT010000035.1 GCA_029005335.1 Oscillospiraceae bacterium | reverse complement strand
GCTTATATAATATGCACACTCGGAACTATGGGCGATGAGCTTTATGAATATGTTCAGAAAGCAGTTGAGCAGTACAGTATATCTGCCGGAGATAGGCGGGTTATGAGCTATAAATCTGCTGTTCAGAATATTACGGCTGACGGAATTGGTTCGGACTGGCATCCGTCAGCAGTAACTCAACAGAAAAGTGCTTATGTACTTGCTGATAAGATATGTCAGGCTCTTGGAATGGAATCTGACCAGATAGGTCTTGACGTAGCTGCCGATGCAGAATATATCCTGAATATCGACCCCGATAAGGGCGGAAATGCAGCTTCTTATGTAGGGTATGATAAATCTTTCTGGATTAATATGGTCACCGGCGGAAAATCGGCTGATGCAATTGAAGCGGCTGTTTCCGGAATCGGTCTGAAAAAGGGCGGCGGATATCGTCTGGAATTTGACTGCACATCTTCGTTTGATGGTTTATTGCCTGTACAGGTCAAGGCTTCGGACGGAGAGCTGTATTTCAGCGGCAAGTTCGATGCGGTATCTGAGAAAAGTCATTTTTCAGCTGAATTTACCGCAGATAAGGACGATACAGCAGCCTTGATAATCTTCCAGCTGGGCGGTAAGGATTCATATAATGTAACACTTTCAAATATTTCCCTTGTTAAGATATCTTAACAACTATGACATTGACATATAAAAAATACAATTTCCGGAGGTACGGTGCAATGAAAAGATTTATAAAAAAAGCTGTGATTTCTGTTATGTCAGCGACAATTGTAGTTTCATCTTCTTTTTCAATTTATAATAATTATACTGCTCATGCGGAATTTATTTCAAATACTGTAATAAGCCGTGAATGTCCGGCATATTCTTCCGCCGGCACTGGTTCAGCTTCATCTGCAAACGACAAATATTACTACTCTTTCTGGAACAGTTCAGCTCCCGATTACCTTGCCTATGACCTTTCAGACGTTCCGGAAAACCAGCGTAAAAAAGTAATAGCAGTCTGGTACAATGCAACAGGACAGTTTGACTATACGGTGGTAAATGGCACTTCAAACGGAATGCCGTCAGATTATACAATTGAAGTCAATGCTGCCGAGGGTGGAACTTATCCGGAAGATGGCTGGGAGGTAATTGAAACTATAAAGGATAACACTTTGCACTCACGTCAGCATGTTGTTGACATGAGCGGATACAACTGGATAAGAATGAATATAACCGGAAACGATGGAAAATCAGGCGGATATACGTCAATCAATATGGATATACACAATGTGTCGGAGGGTATTTCCGACAGCTGGATTTTCTATGGAGATTCTATTACAGCCTGCGGTATGATGAATTGCTACGGAACGGGATTTGCCGAGTATGTAAATCAGATTGACAGCAGTTATTATCCGATTCAGGAAAACGGCGGAATCGGAGGTATAAGAAGTTCAGACGGAGCTGAAAATATTGAACGCTGGCTTGCGGCTTTTCCGGGACAGTATGTAAGTATTGCTTATGGCACTAATGACGCATGGGGCAATCCGTCAGCTACTGAGCAGTATTATGAAAACACTGCATATATGGTTGAAAAAATCCTTGAAGCAGGAAAAAACCCGATTGTTCCGAAAATACCCTATGCAACAGAGTCGGCTGTAGGCGATAATGTTCCGTTATATAATGCGATGGTAGAAAAAATTTATGAGAATTATCCCGAAGTTGTAAAGGGACCTGATTTTGAAACTTTTTTCCGTGAAAATCCGGACTTGCTCAGCTCAGACGGAGTTCATCCGAGCGAAAGCGGATATGCAGCCATGCGTGAACTTTGGGCGAAGACAATGTATGACGAAGTTTATTCGGCAGAAAGCAGTAATACTACAATTGACGGAGATGTAAATGCAGACGGCATATTCAATATTGCTGATGTAGTAATTATGAAGAAATGGTTACTATGTGCAGGCGATATGACAGAATGGAAAGCCGGAGATTTGAATAAAGATGATGTTATCAATGTTTTTGATTTTTGTCTTATGAAACATATGTTGATTGAACAATAAAAATGCACCCCACAAGGCACGGGTATATAAATATTATTCATATATGATAAATGAATTTTGTGAAGTTTGCAAAAGCAGTATGTTCAAATATATAATACGACGTTCTTGTTTCAATGAGAAGTGTAGAAAATGAGATGCACATTGAGTCAGTAACAGGACTATACACCAACCAAATATACCAAAACAGAATAAAAACGAAGGAAAAATAAAGCAACTGGCAGTTAAAGTACTGTCCTGCTATTCTTCCTTTTTCTGTTTTGGTGAGAAATTGAGAACGAAACAAACTGATGTATATTATAATTCAAAATAAGGTTTTGAAAGGTTCATAGGATGTTCCCTGAGCCTTTATCTTTTTTTGTACTCTGTTCCCCATTGTTCCATAGCATCCAATATTGGTTCCATGCTGTGTCCAAGCTCAGTCAAGGTATATTCTACTCTCGGCGGAACTTCCGGGAAAACCTCTCTTGTCAGCAGACCATTTTTCTCCATATTGCGAAGATTGGCTGTCAGAACTTTTTGTGAAATACCGGTCACAGATTTTTTCAGTTCACCGAAACGTTTTGTACCATTTCTGAGGTCACGCAGTATGAGAACCTTCCATTTATCCCCTATGAGCATAAGAGTAGTTTCTACAGGGCAATCAGGCAGTTCAGTTTTGTTCGTCATAAAATAGTCTCCTTTTAGTATCAAATTGATTGTAAT
>JAQXFT010000034.1 GCA_029005335.1 Oscillospiraceae bacterium | reverse complement strand
GCAAGTACCCATAAGAGCGATTTTTGTCTGCATTGCGATAACTTCTTCTGTGATTCCCTTTTCTCTCTGGTCAAGAGTTTCACCAACGCAGAGAATCGGCTTGAGACCTGCTTTAAGAGCTGCAAGAAGTCTCTTGTTTACTGTTTCATCAGTTTCGCCGAAATACTGTCTTCTTTCGCTGTGACCGATTACAACGTATTCAACGCCGAGTTCTGTAAGCATATCTGCTGAAATTTCACCTGTGAATGCTCCGCTCTTTTCAAAGTGAACGTTTTCTGCACCGATTTTTACGTTTGAACCTGCTGTTGTATTTACAGCTGTTTCAAGGTTTGTGAATGGTACGCAAGCGATAACTTCAACATTATTTTCAGCGTTAGCTACAAGAGGCTTGATAGCTTCGAGAAGCTCCTTAGCCTCGGGTCTCGTCTTGTTCATTTTCCAGTTTCCGGCAATAATTGCCTTTCTTAATGACTTGTTCATTATTAAACTACTCCCTTGAATTAATTTTTCTTATCTTTATTTACATGATTTGAATCTGAAATCCTGTTGTTACAGCCGTTATAGCTACCTATTGTGATACCGTTTTTAACAGGTGATGCAATAAATCCGACTGCAATTCCGGCAAGAAAACCGATTAAAAGTGCATGAAAAAAATCAGAGTCCTTATTTTCCTTTATCTTTTCGATAATTTCATTCATAACTCTACCTGTTTTTTGGGGAGAACAAGGGAAATTTCTCCCTGTTCTCCGCTTGTGGAAAATTACTTTTCAGCGATTACTGCAACACCTGGGAGAACCTTGCCTTCAAGGTATTCAAGGGAAGCTCCGCCGCCTGTTGAGATGTGGCTCATCTTGTCAGCAAATCCGAGCTGCATTACTGCTGCTGCTGAATCGCCTCCGCCGATAATTGTTGTAGCATCTGTTTCTGCAAGTGCCTTTGCTACTGCAATTGTACCCTTTGCAAGTATCGGATTTTCAAATACGCCCATAGGTCCGTTCCATACAACTGTCTTAGCAGACTTTACAGCTTCCGCAAAGAGAGCCTGTGTCTTTTCGCCGATATCAAGACCCATCTTGTCAGCAGGAATCTTGTCGGAATCAACAGTTTCAACTTCAATTTCAGCATCGATAGGATTCGGGAATGAAGAAGCTACTACAGAGTCAACAGGGAGAAGAATCTTCTTTCCGAGTGATTCAGCCTTAGCAAGCATTTCCTTGCAGTATTCAAGCTTTTCATCGTCAACAAGTGATGTTCCGATAGAACCGCCGTTAGCCTTGATGAATGTATAAGCCATACCACCGCCGATAATGAGTGTATCGCACTTTTCGAGGAGGTTTGAGATAACATTGAGCTTGTCTGCTACCTTTGCACCGCCGAGAATTGCAACGAAAGGTCTTACCGGAACTTCAACGGCATTTCCGAGATACTTGATTTCTTTCTGCATAAGGTATCCTACAGCAGTTTCCTTCACAAACTTTGTAACGCCTGCTGTTGAAGCGTGAGCTCTGTGAGCTGAGCCGAAAGCGTCCATAACGAATACTTCACCGTCAACAAGTTCAGCGAGTTCCTTGGAGAAATCTTCACCGTTCTTTGTTTCTTCAGCACCTCTGAATCTTGTATTCTGGAGGAGGACAACATCGCCTTCATTCATTTCAGCAACAGCTTTCTTAGCATTTTCGCCTGTAACTGTATCGTCATCTGCGAATGTTACCTTTGTGGGAGCGAGAACTTCAGCAAGTCTTGCAGCTACGGGAGCAAGTGAGAATTTCTCCTCAGGGCCATTCTTTGGTTTGCCGAGATGTGAACAGAGTACAACCTTTCCTCCGTCAGCGATAAGCTTTTTGATTGTGGGGAGTGCTGCCTGAATTCTGTTATCGTTTGTGATAACTCCGTCCTTCAGCGGTACGTTGAAATCACATCTTACGAGGACTTTTTTACCTTTAACGTTGATATCGTCTACAGTGACTTTGTTTAAACCTGCCATTTTTATAACTTCCTTTCAGTAATATAATATGCTTTGCAAGCCGGCTGTCATAAGCCGTCAAATTTATTCTACACTATTTTTTCCAATTTTTCAAGACCTAATGCGATATTTTCCGAAAAAATTTTTTGACTTTGTAAAATATTTTTTATTATATCCCCGATGCTTGACATTTCCGGAAATATATGATATAATATTTATTGTGTTCAGTACTTTAAAGGTTAAAAGTGCGAAAGTATTATATTTATAAAAGGTGGATTTTTTTGTTATGAAAGAAATATCAAAGCTTATGGATTACCGCTCTGATGTAAAGGTCGTTGATGCAACACTCCGTGACGGCGGTCTTGTCAACGATTTCTACTTCTCTGATGAGTTCGTTAAAAATCTCTATCAGGCTAATATCAAAGCCGGTGTTGACTATATGGAATTCGGCTACAAGGCTTCAAAAGAAATGTTCGATGTCAATAAATTCGGAAAGTGGAAATTCTGCAATGACCAGCACATAAGGGAAATTGTCGGCGATAACAATACTAACCTTAAAATTGCTGTTATGGCTGATGTCGGAAGATGTGACTATAAAAACGATATCGCTGACCGCTCCGAAAGCCCTGTTGACCTGATTCGTGTTGCAACTTATCTCAATACTATTCCGGCTGCTGTTGATATGATTGAAAATGCCGCTAAAAAAGGCTATGAGGTAAGCTGTAATATTATGGCTATCTCAAATGCTCAGGAGGGCGATTTGAATGCCGCTCTTGATATTCTCGGAAAGTCTCCGGTTGACGTTTTCTATATTGTTGACAGCTATGGTGCATTATATCCGGAACAGATTGCAAGAATTTCTGATGTCTATATGAATTTTGCCGCAAAATACAATAAAAAAGTCGGTATTCACGCCCACAATAATCAGCAGCTCGCCTTTGCAAATACTATCGAGGCTGTTGGTGACGGTGTTGATTTCCTCGATGCTACTTACTCCGCTATGGGCAGAGGTGCAGGAAACTGTGCTATGGAGCTTCTTCTCGGTCTTTTAAGAAATCCTAAATACAGTGTATATCCTGTTATAGAATTTATTGAAAAGCATATGAACAAGCTTCGTGAAGACGGAGTCGTATGGGGATATGATTTGCAGTATCTCATGACAGGTCTTCTGAATCAGCACCCGAGAACTGCCATTCAGTTCACTAAGGACAGAAGAAAGGATTATGCAGAATTTTACAAGGAAGTTGTGGCTCTGGACTGATTAACACAAGAGGCGAACCTGATGAGGTTCGCCCCGTTTTTTAACGCTTTACTATTTTATAATATATTTTTGCTGTCAGAAGATATATTATCACATATATGATTGCAAATACAATAAAGCTTATTATTGTACAGATTATATAAAGCCTTGTATTCGTCAGCATAAGCATAAGAAGTATCTTTTTTATCATTTTCAGCAAGAAGACCCCCACCTCTTTAGGTGGGGGATGAATTGCGTCCCCGATATTGACAATAAAAAGAATATGTGATATTATATAAATAATAAAATAGATATGATAAGATATCATATTATCGTTTGCCTGTATCACAAAGAGCGAAAACCAAGCCGTTGATACAGAGATTATGAAAGGAGAACGGATTAGTG
>JAQXFT010000033.1 GCA_029005335.1 Oscillospiraceae bacterium | reverse complement strand
TTTCAGAAGCTTCACCGTTCGGAGGTTCGGCAATACCGTCAATCCATTTTCTGTAATCGGGATTCTCAGAAAGTTCAGAATAATTTTTGCCCTCAAAATCCCCGAAATCAGTTTCACGCAAATCATTGTTTATAATTATTTTTTTATCGGGATATATTAATTCTGCCGTCTGAATACAGCGTTTCATAGGACTTGATACAAGAATATCACATTCGGGATAAACTTTCTCAGAAAGTTCAGCTATTTCCTCAGCATATAAAGATTCATCAGTTCTGCCGATATAGCGTTTTTCAAGATTACCGGCAGTTTTTCCGTGACGGATAAATATAATGGGTGTGGTTTTAATAGCTTGTGCGATTCCGCATGATACTCTTATTACTGCTGTTGATTTTTCCGCAACCCAACAGCATAATCTGCCCGTATTTTCACGCCATATTCTTTCTGATTTTTCCAAAGGAATTATTCCCTCGCCTATTATATCTGCGATTATTATTATATCGGGATTTTCAGCGAGAGCTTTTTTTATATCCTCAATACTGTATTTCTTAGTGAGATAATGAAAATTATAAACGCATTTTGCGTTAAGCAAATCATCAATATCGCAGTTTTTACCGTTTATCATATCGGATTCAGATATGCCATAATAATTTACTGCATAATTCTTTTTGCCCTGATATGCTCCTCCTGTTATCATTATCAACAGCATACACCCCTTTCAGAAATATCACATAATACAATTACTGCAAGCATTGAAATTTCGCATATCTGCAAAAAATATCCTGCTAAATCTCCAGTAATTCCTCCGAATGTCTTATAAGCAAAATTGCGGTAATATGCAAAGCTTAAAAGCGATACTACTGCTGTTAAAATTCCGCAAAGCGTATCAAGATAAATCAGCCAGGCTACGCTTAAAATATATACGAAAATTAATGCTCCGAGAGTAATTTTTCTGTCGGCAGGCTCTGAAAAGCTCTGAAGTGTTCCGGATTTTTTTGCACATTTTAAAGTTACTGCACCTATTCCGCTTAAAGCTCTTGAAATTATGAAAATTACAGCTGATGACATAAAAGCCTGTTCACTTGTGATTTCTGAATACAGTCCGAATTGCACTGTAAAATATACGGCAAGTCCTATTATGGCAAAAGCTCCTGCTCTTGAATCCTTCATAATTTCAAGCTTGCGTTCACGGTCAGCATACGAATTTTTAGCATCAAGAACATCACAGAATCCGTCAAGATGTATTCCTCCCGTAACAGCTACAGGAATTATTACAGCTATTGCCGGATACAATACTGTTCCGACCTGATAAATATAGCAGAAAGTTCCCCATAGATATTCAAGCAAACCCGTTATAAATCCTATCAGAGGGAAAAAGCATAGCGAATATCTGTGATTCTTTTCATTCCATTCAATTTCGGGCATTGGTATCTTTGAATACATCGCAAAAGCTGAAATCAATGATTTAAGCATAAAAAATCACCCTTTAAAATTATTGGTATACCGTAAACGCACTCTATAACAGTATCGGAAATTACAGCAATACGCTGATTTATCTGACCGAGATATTTTATATAATAAGCTGTTTCAAAGCCATATTTCAGACCGTCACAGCCGACATTATTCGATACTATTACAAGCAGACTGCATTTTTCTGAAAGCTTTTCTATTCCGGAAATTATTTTTTCAACCGGATTGCATATCTTTTCTGATGAAAACATCTCGTTTGCACAGAGATTTCCCATACATTCAAGAAGAACTCCGGAATTTTCCGGAATATCAATATCCTGTATATCTGTATATTTTTCGATTGTATGAAAATTTTTGTCCTTTCGGATTTTTCGATGACGTTCAATTGCCTGTTCTGCCTCATCTCCGTAAGGAATCATAGTTGCTATATAGAATTTTTCTCCTTGAAAATTCCTGAAAAGATTTTCAGCCAAGGCGGATTTTCCGCATTTTGAACCTCCTGTAATTAATACAATCATTAAAATTCAACATACCTTTCCATTGGAAGATTTTCAAATTTATGTGCTGAATTGTATACCGACAATGCACCGTCAAGCATCGGAAGAAGAAGTATTCCGCCCGTACCCTCTCCGAGACAAAGTTCCGCATTGATTATCGGTTTAAGACCTGTTTCATCAAGAATCATTTTTCCGGCAGGTTCTTTTGATACATGGGAGCATAACATAAAATTTCTTGACTCAGGATTTATTCTGTATGCAAGAAGTGCCGATACAGCAGATATAACGCCGTCTATAATTACGGGGACACGATATACAGCTCCTCCGAGAAATAATCCTGTCATACCTGCTATATCGAATCCGCCAAGCTTAGAGAGAACGTCAAGGGGATTATTTTTGTCAGGGGAATTTGTTTCTAT
>JAQXFT010000032.1 GCA_029005335.1 Oscillospiraceae bacterium | reverse complement strand
ATATTTACATCAGATGAATTTGCAGACTATGCAGAAGATATAATAAGAGAATACTATTCACGTTACAATTATGATTATCCATTAAGAACAATTATTTTTTCCGAGGCTAAAACAGAAACACAATATGATATACAGATGAATAAAAATTCCCTTGAAAAACTTATAACAGCATATCAGACAGACCTTAAAAATATGACTGCTGAGGATTACTGTTCAAAGCAGATTATAGGCTATATAGTAAACGGACTTGAAATCAGGGAAAGCTTTGAGAATACAATAGCATTTATCAAGGAAAACAGACCTGATTTCAATACAGACGGCGATAATTTCAAGTTAAGCAGTTTTGAAAATGCTACTGTCTGCGTTTATCAGAATGTTATTCCGGTTGATGATATTATCAATTACAATAACAGTTCAGAATACCTGAGAATTTCTGAAAGATATATTCTTATGTCAGACAGGTATGCAGTAACAGGCAAAAAGCCGTTTTCAATAGGCACGAATACTGTTGACGCAGACCTTGAAAAGCTTATAAACGTATCAAAGAATGTATATGACAGTAATGAAATCGGCGGTATGATAACTCTTAATGGCTATGCTTACTATATTCCAAAGGAATACAAGGAGCTTGCCGACAAGGTATATAAAAAGCTTTTCGGAAATACTGTATATTATTATGATGAGGACGGCGATGAGTATTATATTAACGAATACGGAGCAAACGTATATACAGGATACAGCAAAGATAAATATATCGGAGAAACTGCTTTACAATCATATTATGATTAAATAAATCAGACAAAAGAAAGCCATATAAAAAAGACAGCGGATATAAATATAAAATCCGCTGTCTGATTTTTTTTATTCCTTGTTTGATTTGATTTCCTCAATGAGTTCTCTGAAAGTCTTTCTTGTATTGATTTTCAGTTTAGGAAAAGCGTTTTCGATACGTTTATTTATAATGCCTTTAGATTCGGTAATATTTTTATATTTTTCTTTAATTTCCTCAAGATGCTGACACTTTTCGGAAATTTTTTCCTTGTATTCTTCATTCTTTTCCATAATGGTGCTGACTTTGTCATAAATTTTCTCACCGGTAAAATCTGATATATTACGCATTTCATCGGATATTGACTGTATAAGCCTGATGTTTTTCCTGATTTTCATAATTGCAAGAACAGTTATAATAATATCGCTTAAAATACCGGCAGAAAGTACTGAAATAATAATTATTCCGATTAATCTTGGTACAAAATCCACGAATTTAATTATAAGCGGGTGAATGACTCTTACAACGATTATGCAGGCAAGTCCCCACATAAGAGAAAATTTAAGGCATATGTAACCTTTTATATTAAAATGTTCATCGGAATAATCCCACCATTTTTCGTTGAAAATTTTTTCAAGAATAAATCCCGTAATAAATTCAAGAGCCGTGGTAAGTATTACCGAGCCGAAAAACAAAACAGGTAAATTATCTTTAACGGGATAAATACACAGTATAACAGTAACAACTCCGAATCCATAAATAGGACAGTAAGGGCCATTCAGAAAACCTCTGTTTACGAATTTACCGGAATTTACACAGGCATATATAACCTCTGTACACCAGCCGAGAAAAGCATATATAAAGAAAAAGAATACAAGCTGATATGCACTGAATATCACACAGCACCTCCTTAATGAAAAAGGCGGAAATAAATCCGCCTTGTCTGTCAGTTAAAAATTTCCTTTATCTTGTCAAAGAATGATTTGCGTTTAGTGTAATTTGTATCAGAGAGTGATTCCTCGAAATCCTTGATAATATCCTTCTGTTTTCTGGAAAGATTTTTCGGAACTTCAATAGTAATCTTTACATACTGGTGACCTCTGTCAGAGCTTCTGAGCTTCTTTACGCCTTTATTTTTAAGTCTGAATACAGTACCGGGCTGAGTACCCTCACCGATATTATATTTGACGTTGCCATCGATAGTAGGAACAGTAATTTCCGCACCGAGGACAGCCTGAGCATAAGTAACAGGGATTTCGCAGTGAATATCATATCCCTCACGGGTAAACAGAGGGTGAGCCTTTACGGAGACAGTAATATTAAGGTTACCGTCCGGACCTCCGTTTATACCGCAGTCGCCCTGACCGGAAAGTCTGATTGTCTGACCGTCGGCAATACCGGCAGGAATATCAACGGAAACAGTTTTTACGACACGTTTTCTTCCGACACCGTGACAGGCATCACATGGATTCCTGATAATTTTTCCCTTACCTCCGCAGTGTGGGCAGGGCTTAGCGGAAGATATAGCACCAAAAGCAGTTCTCTGAGTAACTTTTATTGAACCACGCCCCTGACAGTCAGGGCAGATTTCAACGCCAGTACCGGAATTAGCTCCTGTACCGTTGCAGGCATCGCATGTGGACATTCTGTTTATTTTTATATCCTTTTTAACGCCGTTGCATGATTCCATAAAAGTAAGGATAACGGATTCATTTATATCCGAGCCACGTCTGGGAGCGTTTGCGGAGGAGCGTGAAGAGCCTCCGAAACCTCCGCCTCCGCCGAAAATACCTCCGCCGAAAATGCTGTCAAGGATATCGCTCATATCGGTAAATCCGCCCATACCGCCCATACCTCCTGCACCGAAGGACGGGTCAACGCCGGCATGACCGAACTGGTCGTATTTTGCACGCTTGTCAGGGTCGGAAAGGACTTCATAAGCCTCGTTAGCCTCTTTAAATTTTTCTTCACATGATGGGTCATCGGGGTGCAGGTCGGGGTGAAATTCTCTTGCTTTCTTTTTGAAAGCCTTTTTGATTTCATCTTCCGAAGCACCTTTCTGAATCCCCAGCACTTCATAATAATCTCTTTTATCAGCCATATAAAAGCTCCTTTACAGCCGGCAGTTATGCAAAAATGCCGGATTTTTTTCTGATTTTTTAAATATCCCTATATACACCTTAAGGGCAGAAGTGAAATTCCGCCCGTCAGGTTGCATTATTTATTGATTATTATTCTTCTGTATAGTCAGCGTCAACAAAATCGCCGTTGTTATCGTTATCAGCTGAAGCATTTCCGCCTGTGAACTGTGACGGGTCAACGCCTGCACCGTTCGGATTAGCCTGAGCATAAACCTTTGAGGAGAGGTCATAGAAAGCCTTCTGAAGCTCATCGGATTTAGCCTTTATAGCATCATAGTTTTCAGCCTTGAGAGCGTCTTTCAGTTCATTGATTTTATTCTGAATAGGAGCTTTATCTGATTCGCTTACCTTGTCGCCGAAGTCTGTAAGAGCCTTTTCGCACTGGAATACAAGGTTTTCGGCATTATTCTTAGCGTCAACCTGTTCACGGCGTTTTTTATCGGATTCAGCATACTGTTCAGCTTCCTTGACAGCCTTGTCGATATCGTCCTTGGACATATTTGTAGAAGCAGTGATTGAGATATTCTGTTCTCTGCCAGTACCCTTATCCTTAGCGGAAACGTGAACGATACCGTCCTTATCGATATCGAAAGTAACTTCAATCTGAGGGATACCTCTCGGAGCAGGAGCGATACCGTCGAGACGGAATGTACCGAGGAGCTTGTTATCCTTAGCAAATTCACGTTCGCCCTGAAGTACGTTGATATCAACAGCCTCCTGATTGTCAGCGTATGTTGAGAAAATCTGAGATTTCTTAGTAGGGATAGTGCTGTTTCTTTCAATCATTCTTGTGCAGATACCGCCAGCGGTTTCGATACCGAGTGAAAGCGGAGTAACATCGAGGAGGAGGAGACCGTTTTTAACGTCACCGCCTATAACACCGCCCTGATAAGCAGCACCGAGAGCAACACATTCATCAGGATTGATACCCTTGAAAGGTTCTTTTCCGATAAGCTTCTGAACAGCTTCCTGAACAGCAGGTATTCTTGAAGAACCGCCGACCATAAGAACCTTGCTGAGTTCTGAAACCTTAAGACCGCTGTCGTTAAGAGCCTGTCTTACAGGTCCCATAGTAGCTTCAACGAGGTCTGAGGTGAGTTCGTTGAATTTGGCACGTGAAAGGTTAAGGTCGAGGTGCTTAGGAGTACCGGTTGAATCAACAGTGATGAACGGGATATTTATATTTGTAGTAGTGGTTGAAGAAAGTTCAATCTTAGCCTTTTCAGCATCGTTTTTGAGTCTCTGCATAGCACTCTTGTCGCCTGAAAGGTCAATTCCCTCTGATTTCTTGAATTCAGAGACCATCCAGTCAATAATTCTCTGGTCGAAATCGTCACCGCCGAGGTGGTTATTACCGGCTGTAGCGAGAACCTGCTGAACATCTTCACCCATTTCGATAATGGATACGTCGAAAGTACCGCCTCCGAGGTCATAAACCATGATAGTCTGTTCTTCTTCCTTATCGATACCGTAAGAAAGAGCAGCAGCAGTAGGTTCGTTGATAATTCTCTTTACGGTAAGACCGGCAATCTGACCTGCATCTTTAGTAGCCTGTCTCTGTGAGTCAGTGAAGTATGCGGGAACAGTAATAACAGCTTCAGTAACAGTTTCGCCGAGGTAAGCCTCAGCGTCAGTTTTAAGCTTCTGAAGAATCATGGCTGAAATTTCCTGAGGAGTATATTTCTTTCCGTCAATATCTACTTTGTAGTCAGAGCCCATATGTCTCTTTATTGAAGATATGGTTTTTTCATGGTTAGTTACCGCCTGTCTTTTAGCAATCTGACCTACAAGTCTTTCGCCTGTGTTGGTAAAGGCAACAACTGAAGGAGTAGTTCTTGCACCTTCCGAGTTAGGGATAACAACAGCGTTACCGCCTTCCATAACTGCTACGCATGAGTTTGTAGTACCAAGGTCAATACCAATAATCTTTCCCATAAAAAATCTTCCTTTCTGTATATAAGCATTTTATGCCTGATAGCTTTTAAAATTGATTCAGTTAGCGACAACGACCATAGCAGGTCTTATAAGCTTGTCGCCGATTTTGTAGCCTTTCTGATAAACCTGACAAATTTTACCTGATTCAAAATCCTCGCTGTCAACTTT
>JAQXFT010000031.1 GCA_029005335.1 Oscillospiraceae bacterium | reverse complement strand
ATGATTTCACTTTCAGACTGATAAACAGCCTCTTCGGAATTTTTTCCGCCGGCTTTTATACTCATGTATGTGTCCATGGCAAACAGTTCTCCTGAGGTACTGTCAGTCCCTGTTTCGGAACAGCCCGAAAATATCATCATTATCAGAACCGGAAGCAGATATATTTTTCTCATATCCGGATTTTTTTATTCTATTCCTGCCTGCTGTTTTGCAGCGGTAAGAGTATTTTTCATAAGCATTGCAATTGTCATAGGTCCTACTCCTCCCGGAACAGGTGTTATAAATGATGCTTTCTTTTCAGCAGATTCAAATTCAACATCTCCGCAGAGCTTTCCGTTTTCAAGGCGGTTCATACCTACATCGATTACTACTGCTCCTTCTTTAATCATATCGCCTGTAACAAAATTCGGTCTGCCTACTGCTGCAACAAGTATATCTGCATTGCGTGTTATTTCAGCAAGATTTCTGGTTTTTGAATGGCATATTGTAACTGTTCCGTTCTTATGTAACAGAAGCATTGCCATAGGTTTTCCGACTATATTGCTTCTTCCTATTACAACACAGTTTTTTCCGGATATTTCTGTGCCTGTGCTTGCGATAAGCTCCATTACTCCTGCCGGAGTACAAGGCAGAAATGAGTATTCGCCTATCATTATTTTTCCGACGTTAAACGGGTGGAATGCATCAACGTCCTTTTTAGCTGAAATAGCGTTGATTATTGCCGTTTCGTCGATATGCTCGGGAAGAGGAAGCTGTACAAGTATTCCGTTAACCTTGCTGTCACGGTTGAGAACATCTACAAGGTCGAGAAGCTGTTCCTGTGTTGTGGATTCGTCCAGTGCATACTCGTATGACTGGAATCCCACCTCCTCGCACGCCTTTTTTTTTGAGTTTACATATACTCTTGATGCAGGATTGTTGCCGACTATTACAACTGCAAGTCCTACTTTAAGTCCTCTTTCGTCCTTGAGAAGTGCTGTTTCTCTGGCAACCTCTGCCTTTACTGTTGCTGATACTTCCTTGCCGTTAATTATCTGTGCCATTGCTTTTACTCTCCTTATTGTTTTTATTATATTTCTCCTCGCTCTCTCTGATTAGCTCCTTTGATTCTTCAGTATTGCAGTAAAGGACAAAATCTTCTCCTTTATATTTTGCCCTCATAAGTATTGCTATATGAAGTACCAGTGAAGCTATTACACAGAGAAGTGCAAGAAACTGTGATGCTCTTATATTTCCCAGCATAAGACTGTCAGTTCTTATTCCCTCTATGAAGAATCTTCCCAGTCCATACCATGTAAGATACATCAGAAAAAGCTGACCATCAAATTTCCTGTGCTTTGAATACAGAGCAAGTATCACAAAGCCTGCTATACACCATACTGACTCATACAGAAAACACGGGTGTACCCCATAAAGCTCAGACATTCCCGTACCATACATAGAACCGTTCATATATGATGTCTCATGTATAATTGTATTCTGTATAGTTCCTCCTGTCATCGCAAAAAGACAATCCGTATTTGTTCCGAATGCCTCCTGATTTACAAAATTTCCCCATCTTCCGACTCCCTGACCAATAAGAAATCCCATTCCGGCGATATCAAGCATGGGTGTAAGTCTCACCTTACGGATTTTACACATTATCCCACCGATTAATACTGCCCCTATAATTCCTCCGTATATCGCAAGTCCGCCATTCCTGAAATTAAGTATAGCCTTTATATCTCCGGCATAATGCTCCCACCTGAAAGCCACATAATAAATTCTTGCTCCTGCCATTCCGCCTATTATACCTGCTATTACTGCATCTGCAGCACGGTCAGGGTCTATTCCGAATTTCTTCATTCTCGGAAAGCAGTACAATACTGCAAGAAGAAGCCCGAATGATATAATTATTGCATACCACTTTATTTCAAGTCCGAATATCGAAAATGCTGTACTGTCTATAGTCACATCAATTCCGAGATTCGGAAAAACTATACGGTCGGGATTGTCTATTATTTCAACCTCTTTCATTCGTCCTCACCGTTCTTTATAACGGATATTGCAAGCTTTTCATCAATAAGCTCAGTTCTTATAAAATCAAGTACGTCTGAGCTTGTCATATCTGAAAGTATTTCAGCCTCATCATAGGGTGATACGCCGTCCATATGAGAATTAATCATTATATTTGCGACTTCCTCAACGTTGTTGAGCTGTCTTACGAGTTTTCCGTATATTGATTTTTTGATATTCTGGAACATATCTTCATTAATTCCGTCATTTCTGATTCTTTCAAATTCGGAAAGAATTTCGTCTCTTACTCTGAAAGGATTCTTTACTTCTCCACTGAATATAAGTGAAAAATATCCGTCTCCGCAGAAGCACTCATAATCAAAGCCGGAATTTATGATTCCCTCTGATATAAGCCTCTGATAAAATTCCGATGAGCTGTCCGTAAGCAGACTTGCTGATATTTCTGCCTGAATAATTGCTCTCAGTCTCTCTGTTCCGTTCTTCGGAGTACATTTGTATCCTATATTGAAAAGCGGGATTCCTACCGGCTGATTTTCAACTATTTCATTTCTGACTATGCTTTCAGGCTCATCGGGGAATACTGTTTCGAGTCCCTTATCTTCACAGGGTTTAAGATATTTATCGCATATCTCAAGAACTTCATCTGCTTTTACATTGCCTGCTATTGATAATACCATGTTGTTGAGATTATAGAAGGTATTATAGCACTTGTAAAGCAAATCTGCATCTATTCTGGCTATGCTCTCCACTGTTCCGGCAATATCAATCTTTACAGGGTGATTGTGATAGAGACAGTTCAGAAGGTTGAAAAATACTCTCCAGTTGGGATTATCGTCGCACATCTTTATTTCCTGTCCGATTATTCCCTGTTCCTTTGCAACGCTCTCAGGAGTAAAATAGGGCTTCTGGACGAAATCAAGAAGTATTGAAAGTGATTCCTTATAGTTCTTTGAACAGCTGAAAAGATAGCAGGTCTTGTCAAATGATGTAAATGCGTTTGCATTTGCTCCTGTTTTTGCATAGAGGTCAAATACATCGCAGTCCTCATTTTCAAAAAGCTTATGCTCCAGAAAATGTGCTATGCCCTCCGGTACTGTTGTATAATCCTTATCCTGACCTGTTCTGAACATCGTATTTATTGAGCCATACTTTGTTCCGAAAAGTGCTTCTACTGTGCTGAAGCCCTCCATTTCGCATATATATATATCAAGTCCGCTGGGGTGCTTCACATATATACAGCTGTCACCTGTTCTGGCGGTTAAGATTTTCTTTTCCATATTCAGAATTATTCCTCCCTGCTTTTCATTACGTATACCGTATCAAGCACAAGTGATTCGGCACACTCAATTATTCTTTCTCTTGTAACAGCCCTGTATTCTTCCAGAGTCTGTTCCGGAGTAAGATATTCTCCCTCATATACTGCTGATTTATACCAGTTTATATATGAACCTGCTGTATCTCCTATTCCGCTGAAGCCGTTTTCAAATGCAGTCAGAACATTCTGTATATCCTCATCAGAGAAGTTGCCTCTGATAATTTCATCAAGCTGTGCTATAATCGCATTTTTTGCAGTCTCAATATTTTTGCTTTCAACTCCGC
This sequence comes from Oscillospiraceae bacterium, assembly GCA_029005335.1. Lineage (GTDB taxonomy): Bacteria > Bacillota > Clostridia > Oscillospirales > Ruminococcaceae > Ruminococcus. Next base: position 6,875 of record JAQXFT010000031.1, on the reverse strand, counting down.
AGTCTACAAATATTGTGTTTTTAGTACGTGCAAAACTGCTTGCACAGTAATAGCAAAGGCTCATCTTCTCACGCACATTTGCAAAGAGCTTTGAAAAAGGGGTTTCGCCATAAAGTGCAGAAAGCATTTTCATGGCGTATTTGTCATCTTTTTCAGATTTGAATACAAGCACCATTTTCGACTGATTGACGTTGAGAATCTCTGTAACTTCTTCCGGTTCAGGCTTTATCGGACTGAAATTGATAAATTTATAAGTATTGCCTGTATTTCCGGATTTTTCAAACGCTTCCGATACAAGCTTCCTGATATTGTCATTCTTCTGGGCTGATACATATGAAATCTCTATCTGAGAATTTCTGATAAGCTCCTGCAACGCCTTGTATGATGATTCAGCTGTTACTTTCTGCAATGACTCAGATGTGCCGTATGCTCTGTATTCAGCTGGTTCACCCTTATATGCTGTTCCTGATGCCTGCATTATGGCATATCCTCTTTTGTTGTTTATTTCTGAATCTATTTTTGCCTGAATATCTTTCCTTGTTATTTCAAAGATTTTTTCATCAAATGCACCGTCCCTGACATACGGTGAAAATATACAGTCAAGAAGCATTTTTACTGTTTCAGTCTCTATGTCCTCACCGTTAAGAGCATATTTGCTGTCAAGCCATGAAGCCCTTATGCTGTTTATCTGATAGTCGCTTATACGAAGGACTCTTGAAAAGATGTTTGAACCATAAAGACTGTTAAGCCTTGAGGAAAATTCCGTAAGCGTCGGATATTTGCTGTTCGTCATATTTATGGAACAAATTGCCGATGCGTTCAGTGATGAGGTCTCAGGACTAAGAGGCGTGATAAAATCTATTTCCAGCACGCCGGTTTTGAACTTGCTGTCAATAATCTCCGAAAATCCGACATTTCCGGCAAGTCTGATTCTTTCATAAGTCATTCTTTTTATCTCCTTAGATATTTTTTTGGATACTGCTTTTTTTATTATACCATATTATTCTGAAGATTTCCATAGTTTTAAGAAAATTTTTTCCTTTTTGCAATTATGATTGAAATAATATCCGGACTGTGTTATAATATCTGTATATAAATTATTAAAAGGAGTATGTTTTTTAATGAAAAAAGCTATCTGTATTCCGGCTGTCATAATTCCTGTTACTCTGCTTATTAATCTCATTGCAAGAATAAGTACAGGATTTTCGGATTTCTATGTAAGAAATATTTTTCCGGTTTTAAGCAATATTTTTTCATTCATAAGCGGATTATTTAAATTTTCTCTCGGAGAGGTTTTTCTGGTTCTTCTTGCAATGCTTATAATTATTGGTATTCCGGTTTTTATTATTATCCTGATAAAAAAGAAAAATTCCAGAAGCAGGACTCTTAAAATATATCTTGCGTGTGCGTTATCGCTTCTTGCATTCGCCCTGACTACTGAAACCTTCAACTGCTTTATTATGTATCAGGCTACACCGTTTTCCGAGGTATATTTCAATAAGTCTGAACGTTCAAGAAAACAGCTTACAGAGCTTTATTCAATTCTCGTTGATGAGACAAACTCTCTGGCGGAACAGGTTCAGAGAGATTCTGACGGAAATTTTATAATTACCTGCAATCTCGCTGACGAAGCTAAAAAGGCTATGAAAAATATTGGCGAAAAATATCCCCAGTTCAGGGGATATTATCCGAATCCCAAACCTATAAAAGCTTCATACATAATGAGCCAGACAAGAACCCTCGGTGTATACTTTCCATTTACCATGGAGGCTAACTATAATCCCAGTGTCTATGACTGCAATCTCCCGAACACAATCTGTCATGAGTTTTCACACCTCAAGGGAATTATACGTGAGGACGAAGCCGGATTCTTTGCATTTATCGCTTCTGTTCAAAGTGATAACATTGAGTTTCAGTACAGCGGTTATCTCAATGCTCTGGAATATGTAAACAATGAAATTTACAAAAACAATATCACTGAGGCCTATGAGATTTCATACAGAATTTCTGAAAAAACCTCTCAGGATATGTATAAGTTCGTTCCCGAAGAATTCTGGGAGGAAAACAAGGATAAGGAAATCGTTTCAAGCGAAACCGTCGGAAAGGTTTCAGACAGCTTTACCGATACCAACCTGAAAATAAACGGCATTGAGGACGGTATACAGAGCTACAGCCGGATAGTCAATCTTCTTCTTGACTATTATTTCGGAGAATAACATAAAAAGGCGGTCTGAATAAAACCGCCTTTATTGTTATGTAGAAGATGTTGTCTCAGAAACACTTTCCGTTTCCGGCGGAGCTGTTGTCTCCTCTGGCTTTGAGCCTATTTCAGTAATCTCTCCGAATTCCATTACAAGATTCATATTAGGCATCTCAAAACGTCTGATATTTCCGGATTCGTCGGCAGTAAGTATATAATCTCCGCTTTCGAGACTTCCTTTTATTTTTAATTCACCGTTTTCACTTTCTCCTGAAAGCTCCTCACTGCGTGCCAGTTCATCTGTAACTGAAATCAGATTCGACATCATGGATTTCACCGGCAGTGCTGACTGCGGTACTGAAAAGCTCAGTCCTTTATAGGAGGCTGTTGACGTTCCGTCCGTAAATTCAAGTTTAACTCCGCTCAAAGTATTCGGAGAATCAAATTCTATCTCCCATACTCCCTCTCCGAAACGGCATAAAGTTCCGCTTGCCTTCATCTGGTCAAGAGTAATCTGAGCTTCCGTCTGAAATGCTGTGTCAAGTCCGTTTTCCGTACTTCCGGCTACTCCTGACGATTTGCACGCCGTTGCTGATAAAAGCATTATTCCTGCAAAAGCCAATGTAACAAGTCTTTTCATAAATAAAATCTCCTGTCTTTATGTTCTGACTTTTTACATCTTCTGATTTTATACTTTCATTATTTTATACTCATGAACGAGACGGACAAATTGTTTATCATATCCGTCGGAAGCATTGCTTCATAACCCATTTTTTCAGCGGTTATATCTCCGGCAAGACCATGTATATATACTCCGTATACGCACGCATCAAAGGATTTATACTTCTGTGCTGAAAGTGAGGCGATTATTCCGGCAAGAACATCTCCGCTTCCTCCCCTGCTCATACCGGCATTCCCCGTAATATTTACCATGCACTGCTTTGAATCTGCGGTAACTGTCCCCGCTCCTTTAAGCACAAGTGTTACCCCATATTTCTTTGCGAAATTCATAGCTGTTTCTATACGGTTTTTCTGTACGCCCTCCGTACTTATTCCGCAAAGGCGTGACATTTCCTTAGGGTGCGGTGTAAGTATGATATCTGCCCTGCTCTCTGATAATATATCTATGCATGAGGCTATGCAGTTTATGCCGTCTGCGTCGATAATTACCGGACAACGTGCATTTTTTATTATAAATTCCGTAAGCTTCCTGGTAGAATCCGTTACTCCTATTCCACAGCCTATAAGTATTGAATCGGCTGATTCCAGAGCCTTTTCAAGAGTATCCTTATTTTCATCAAATAATATATATCCCTCATTGTCAGCAACAAGCGGAATGGTTATTGCTTCCGGTATCTGATAGGATATATTGTTTATGCAGGTCCATGTTGATGCAACGGTAAGAAGTCCCGTTCCCGAACGCAGTGCAGACATTGAGGACATTATTGAAGCTCCCCTCATGCGGTCACAGCCTGTTACAGACAGCATTTTTCCGAAATCTCCCTTATGTGAATCGGGTCTGCGGTGCTGTTTCAGGGATTTCAGAATATTCATATCAATAACGCTCATATCCTTTGAGACAGCGGAAAGACTTTCATCAGGAAGTCCTATATCAAATACTTTTACTTTTCCACAGTATTCCTTTAAGGGATACTGTGTCATACCGCTTTTTATGTATCCGAATACGGCTGTATAATCTGCTCTGAATGTTCCGGCAGATACCTGACCTGTAAGACAATTTCCACCGCTTGGCACATCTACGGCAATTCTGATTTTAGATTCTGATGCTCTGAAATATTCTACTATATCATGTTCAAGCATACCATGAAAGCCCGTTCCGAATACACCGTCAACTATGACTTCACTTTCATCTATAGCTTTAATTATTGACGAAACTTTGGATTCTTCCTGCTGTCTTGTCTTGCGTACAGCATCTTTATAAAGCTCTCCGGTCATAAAAGCAATTTCTTCTGATTCCACAGCCTTTTTCAGATTCTTTGTCCGGAATCCGTTCAGAAATTTTGTTCTCTGCTTAGGTACTTCAGAGAATGCATTTTTAGCTATATCAGTTGAAGGCATTCCGCACAAATGCACAAATGTAACATCATATCCGCTGTATATAAGCTCTCGTCCGGCTACAAAGCAGTCTCCGCCATTGTTGCCCTTTCCGCAAAGGAAAAGTATTTTCCGCACGTTTTTGTTGTGACTTATTTCAGATATAAATCTTGCAAGCTTTATTCCTGCATTCTCCATAAGTGTCCCACGGCTTACACCAAGCTGTTCTGATAAACTTTCAATTTTTCCCATTTCATCAGGCGTTACAATTCTCATAAAAAGCTCCTTAAAAATAAGATTCGGGCTTCGGGAAGAGTTATATTACGCAGTCACTTCCGAATATTATCCAAAAACAAGAATATTTTATCACAAAAACAGATATGTGTCAAGGTATAAATTTAAATTTTTCTGGATTTTTTTAAGAAATACGGGCGGAAAAAAATTTTTCCGCCCTTTCTGAAGAAAATTTATATATCTTTTGACTTTGTATAATTCGGGAGGAGCTTAGGAGAAACCTTATCTGTTACGATTCCGGCATCTTTGAGTTCCTTTGCGAATCTGTTTACGTGTTCCAGTGAAAGCTTTCCGAGCTTTGTTTCCTTTGAAGCGTTTGCAGCATTTCTTCCGGCACTTCTTCCGAATACGATAATATCAAGAAGTGAGTTACCCATAAGACGGTTTCTTCCGTGGATTCCTCCGACAGCCTCACCTGCTACAAACAGATTCTTTACTGCGGTCATGTTGTCGGCTGAAATATCAAGTCCGCCGTTCTGATAGTGAAGTGTAGGATATACGAGGATTGGTTCTTTTCTGATGTCAATACCGTATTTTCCGAACATTCTCATCATTGCAGGGATACGCTTTTCGATTGTTCCCTCACCGTTTTTCAGTTCAATCATCGGAGTATCGAGCCAGAGTCCGATTCCGTCCGGAGTTTTTACTCCGTTTCCTCTTGCTCCGCATTCTCTGATTATTGATGCTGCTGAAACGTCTCTTGTTTCGAGCGGGTGCATGAATACTTCACCGTTAGCATTTACGAGCTTTGCACCGAGTGAACGTACTTTTTCAGTTACCAATGCTCCGAATATCTGTGACGGATATGCTGCACCTGTCGGGTGATACTGGAGGGTATCCTGATAGAGAAGCTTTGCTCCGGCTCTGTAGCCGAGTACGAGACCATCTGCTGTAGCTCCGTAATGGTTTGAAGTCGGGAATCCCTGATAGTGCATTCTTCCTGCACCACCTGTTGCGATTATTACTGTTTTTGCACGGGCTATCAGGATTTCCTTTGTCTCCATGTTCATAAGCACTGCTCCGGCAGCATTTCCATTTTCATCGAGAATGAGTTCGATTGCGGAAGTGAAATCTACGACCGGAATCTCTCTGTTGAGGACTTCATCACGCAGGGTTCTCATGATTTCTGCTCCGGAATAGTCCTTTGCAGCGTGCATTCTCTTTCTTGATGTTCCTCCGCCGTGAGTTGTAATCATTGTTCCGTCGGAAGCTTTGTCAAATTCCACGCCAAGTCCGTTAAGCCACTGGATTGCCTCCGGAGCTTCGGTTACAAGTCTGTAAAGAAGTTCCTTTTTAGCGGCAAAATGACCTCCGCCGTATGCGTCAACGTAGTGAATTGCAGGTGAATCGTTCGGCTTGTCGGCTGCCTGAATACCGCCCTCTGCCATCATTGTGTTGGCATCGCCCATTCTGAGCTTCGTTACAACCATTACCTTTGCACCGGCATTATCGGCTTCAATTGCGGCTGATGCACCTGCACCGCCTCCGCCTATTACGAGTACGTCAACATCATAGTCAATTTTTGTTAAATCTATTTCCTCAGGCTTTATTCTGCTGTTTGCCTGAAGTATATCCGCAAGCTCGTGCGGAGCTTTTTCGCCTTTATTTGCTCCGACTTTGATTTCCTCGAACTGGTCCTGACGGTAATCGGGGTGATATGTTGCAAGAAGCTCGTCTTTTTCCTCGGCGGTCATTCTGCGAGGCTCCATTGCCGTATTTTCGGCACGGTTTGCCTCAACCTTCTTCAGTGATTCCGTAATATCTGATGGATACATCTTATTTTTCCTCCTTACTTCTCGATTTCTCTGTTGTTGTAAAGCTCTTTCATTTCCTCAACCGGCTTCTGCATGAGACTTTCGAGGAGTTCCGTAAATGTTCCGTCCTTGATTTCCTTTACTCTGTCCTCGAGGTGCTGAGTTTTCGGAGCGAGGTATTTTCCGTTGAGTCTTCTTGCAAGGAGAGCTACCTGAGGGTGTGAAATTCCTGCCGGACATCTTGATGAACATACTCCGCACATTACGCAGTCGAATGATTCCTCTGCACACTTTTCATACTCGCCACGCTGTGCATATGCGATATACTGCATTACGTTAAGTGACTGTGTACAGGAATTAGTGCAGGCATTACAGCCGATACATGAATAGATTTCGGGGTACAGCTGCATCATAATCTGTTCTGTCGGCTTTACTTCCTCAATGTTGTAAACCTGCTTAACAAGCGGGAAGAACGGAAGTGTTGCTATATACATATCATTTTCAACAGTTGTCTGGCAGGCGAGACAAACCTTGAGTTCTCTGTCTCCCTTGATTCTGTAGATTGTTGCACA
>JAQXFT010000030.1 GCA_029005335.1 Oscillospiraceae bacterium | reverse complement strand
GATTGCTGTTGCATATTCACAGCTTGGATATACAGAGAGCCAGCGTAATTTTGAAACAGATACAGACGGTATACGTCATGGATATACACGCTATGGCGAATGGTACGGGAATCCATACGGTGAATGGTCTGCTATGTTTGTTTCATTCTGTCTTAATTACGCAGGACTTGATAAAATATCTGTAAATTCAGGTGCAGAAGCCATGCGTATTCAATGGCAGAATGAAAATATCTATCAATCAGCGGAAGCATATACACCATTATCCGGAGACATTGTCTTTTTTGATAATAACCTTGATGGCGTTTCTGATTCTGTCGGAATAGTTACAGGAATTGATAATGATATGATGAACGTTATTTCCGGAGATTATGAGGATACAGTCCAGGAATTTTCCGTTTCCCTTGATGATGATACCATACTCGGATATGGAGCAATTAACATTAATAAAATAGACAGTACAAAAATGATGTTATTATTGAAATCGAGCAGTATGGATATAAAGGAGTATATTGAAAGTCAGGAAAATGGTACTTTTACATTGACTCTTCTCAATACTGACAATACAGAGATTCCGAAAAATCAGTCCGGCGAATATATTGTTACTGCTGAAACGGAATATAAGCTTGCAATCGGAATGAATGCTCCGAATGGAATTTCAGCCGGTACATATACCTATCAGCTTCCGGAGGGATTGGTTTTCAAAGCTGACGAGGGAAATTTTGTAATAGACGGAGAGAATATCGGCACATGGACAGTTGATTCATCAGGAAATATGACCTTTTCATTTTACGAAATATTCAATCAGTATACTGATACGACAATCAGTATTTCTATGGAAATGCATTTTACAGAAACCAGTATTCCGGTTGAGTTTGACGGAAATATTACTGTTATTGTAAATCCTCCGGAGAGTGAGGAGGACGGAACAAAAGTTTCAAAATGGGCTCGTGACCGCAGTAATATTGAAAATGCGGATTCTGATAAAATTTACTGGGGAGCTGAAATAATCGGCGGTAAGGATTCAAATATTGTCGGTTCAGTGATTTCAGACCAGATTGACGGCAATATTACTCATCATTATGCTCAATCGGATATGGATTCGGGAATTGAATTTATGGCATTTGAATATGATGAAAACGGTGAGGAGATTGACGCACACAAATGGATAGTTTATCCGCAGGATTCAAATCTTACATGGACGGAAACAGGCTGGAGCTACAGAATCCCTGAAAGCTTTTATTGTGAATGGTGTTATGAGAACGCCTCAGCCGGAAATGATAACTGGCTTTATTATATAAAATATACAAGTACAAAATGTGATGATGTGGAAACGGGATATGCAATCTACCGCAATAAATTTACGGCGGACGGTTCAGAAGCTGAGGGCTGGTACAGGGAACGTAAGGGACAGAATACAGCCGGAATTATAAAAACAGTTGATTTTGATGAAACAGATAAAAAATATCACTGGGATATTGATGTAACGATTCCGGCAAGAAATGAAGATGAAAAAGGTGATTATTACTGGCATTTGTGGGACGATATGAAAATAAAGCTTACTGATGATACAAGTGTAAGCGTTCTTAATAATCTTGACAAGGCAGAAGTCACTGCTGAATATGGCGGAAAAGTTATTAATGTTCCGTCCTGTGAAAATGCAACAGCAGATGCCCCGTTTTACTGGAAATGCACATGGAGCAGTGAAGAAGATGGCGTATTCTGCGGGCGGGAGATTACTTTCTATTGGCGTTGTAACTGTAATGAAGAGACTTGTCCTTTGTGGGAAGACGGTGAATGTGCGTGCAGGGAAAAAAACGGCTTCTGCAGGTGCTATACCGGTACAGAGGATATTGAATTTCACATTTCATATACAACGGATAATGCTCTGGAACTGATTGAACAATACGGCGGAGAGAATGTATATATACGAAATTACTGTGAGCTGGATAATCAGCAGAAAAATAATGGTGAATGGAGTAATTCCCTTATAGACTGCACCACTGCAAAAATGGATATGCCGAATGGATTCAGAAAAGTGCTTACAAAAGAGCCTTCACTTGAAAATGATTATACAGCTTCATTTATGATTACTGTCAATGAAGCAAAAATGAAGCTTACTGACAATACTCTGAGTATTCATGACCAGATGACAGAAACGCTTTATTATCTTCCCGGTACAATGGAAATTACTGCGGAGACCCGGGACGGTACACAGAGAACACTGACACTGGATACGGATTACACATTGGAATCCGATGCCACTCAGCATAAGCTGATTATTACAATTCTGAATCCGGCAGAAGAAATGTATACGCTGACTTATGATACAGCAATCATTGTACCCGAGGGAAGCACAAGGATTTCCTATTCAAATTCGGCAACAGTTAATCTGTTCGGGGAAACATTTGAAGCCAGCAGTGACAAAAAATTTGTAACAGATGTAACGATTTCGGCAAAGAATTTTTCAGTCAAAGTGCTGAAGCAGGACGAAATCAGTCTGTCACCGCTTGAAGGCTCTGTATTCGGATTGTTTGCTGAGAACGGCGAAAAGATTACAGAGGGTACAACAGATAAAAACGGGGAAATTTCATTTGTTACGAATGTAAGCAACGGAATTATTCTCAGAGAGCATATACCTTTTTATATTATGGAAATCAAAGCACCATCGGGATATATTACAGATGAAACAAAGCACTGGATTTTTTTCTGTGCAGAAGATGATTCCTGTAATGCTGATGACCAGTTATACAGCAAATATGAGGGTATAGTCCGTTTTACTTCTGACAAGAGCGAAAGGCTTACGATTACAAACAGGCATGGATATTATCTTCCTGAAACCGGACGCCATGGCTGTTTGATATATATATCAGGCGGAACTGGTATAATGATTTTAACCCTTTTATGGGCATACCGGATTCGCCGAAAGCGTGAAAGGAGGCAAAATTAAGAATATTTTTTGAAAGGAGGAATCAATTCTTATAAAAGAAGAATCATTTTTATTTATTCATATGAAAGGATTGAGAGTATGAAGAAAATAGTTTCCGCTTGTATGACAATTTTCATGACTGTGGCACTTGGAGTTTCAGGTACAGTTCCGGCATTCGCTGAGGGAGAAAAGGGCAGTATTACGATTAATTCTCCTGTTGCCGGTCAGACCTACAGTATTTACAGAATGCTTGATTTGGAAAGCTATGATGTTGATTCGGGAGCATATTCCTACAAGGTAAATTCTGACTGGGATACATTTTTTGAGACAGAGACTGCAAAGGGATATACTTCGGTAGATAAATCCGGCTATGTTACATGGGTTGAAAATGCAGAACCTGCGGAATTTGCAAAGCTGGCTCTTGACTGGGCAAAGGATAACAGTATCGCAGAGACTAAGAGCGTTACAGCTCTGGAAACAGATACGAGCATAATATTCAATGACCTTGAGCTTGGATACTATCTGATTGACTCAACGACAGGAGCATTATGCGGACTGACAACAACAAATCCGAATGCATCTGTTTCTGAAAAGAACGGAGTACCTTTTATTGATAAGCAGGTGCAGGAGGATTCCACATTAAAATGGGGGGATTCCAACACTGCTGATATTGGTCAGGTTGTAAATTTCCGTGTTATAATCAATGCCTATTCCGGAGCGGAAAACTATATACTTCATGATAAGATGAGTCAGGGACTTACATTTACCAGCGTAACAGGTGTAGAGAAGACAGACGGAGAAAATACTGAAACGTTGACGGAAAATACAGATTATACTGTAATAAGTTCTAATCTGAAGAACGATGAAACATTTGAGGTTCATTTTACTCCGTCACTCTGCAGCAGTCTTGATTCTGATGATAGTCTCATAGTTTATTATGAAGCAATTCTTAATGAAGATGCGGTAATTGCAGGAGCAGGAAACCCTAACGAAAGCTATATGGAATATGGCGATGATAATGAAACAACCCATGATACAACTGTAACAAAAACATTTGAATTTGATGTTATCAAGACAGACAGCTCAGACAAATTGATTGACGGTGCAAAATTCAGAATCTATGACAAAGCAAAGTGCGGAAAAGAAATAAAAGTAGTAAAGGAAGCTGACGGCACATACCGCATGGCAATGAAAGGCGAAACAGGTGTTGAAATCGAAGTAAAAGACGGCAAGGCAAAAATATCAGGCTTTGACAACGGAACATACTACCTTGAGGAGACTGAAGCACCAAAAGGCTATAATAAGCTCAATGCCCGTCATAAATTTGTCATTTCTGACAGCAATCTGAATGCAGAATTTACAGATGACGGAGTATACTGCGAAGAATCAGGCGTTCAGGTAATAAATAAAGCAGGCTCTGTACTTCCTGAGACTGGCGGTCAGGGAACAGCTTTAATTATCAGCGGAGGCGTTATACTTATGCTTACAACAGGTGTTGTTCTGGTATCCAGAAAGAGAATGTCGAAAATATCCGCCTGATACATCTTTAATATTGTAGATTGAAAAAAACTGCTGGAAAAAAATTAATTATTTTTTTCCAGCAAAATTATTTTCAGGAAAATAAAACTGGTGATATATATGAAAAGGCGAATTTCAAACTTTATTTTATTATTTATATTTTTTATCGGGCTGTCAGCCTCTTTATATCCGGCAATCGGAAATTACTGGAATTCAAAAACGCAGACAGAGGCAATTATTGATTATGAAAAAATGCTGGAAAATATGCCAGAAGAAGACTATACAGCACTGTTTCAATCTGCGGAGCAGTACAATAAGAAGCTTCTTAATCTTGACAATCCCCTGACGGAATATACAAAATTATCAGATTATAATGATATTCTTGATTTGGACGGCACAGGAATGATGGGATATATTACGATAGAAAAAATTCAGGCAGAGTTACCGATATATCACGGCACAAGTGAAGCCGTACTGAGTAAAGCGGCAGGACATCTGGAGGGAAGCAGTTTTCCGATTGGCGAAAAAGGTTCACATACTGTAATTTCAGCCCACAGAGGAATGCCGACAGCTGTACTTTTTACTTATCTTGACCGTCTGGAGGTCGGAGATACTTTTTCGGTTACAATACTGAACCGCACGACAGTATATGAAGTTGACCAGATACGCATTGTTGACCCTGATGATATAAGTGAGCTGTCATTGAACAGAAACGAGGAATACTGTACTCTGATAACATGTACACCCTATGGAATAAATACTCAGCGGTTACTGGTACGTGGAAAGAGCAGTGAAACTGTTCTGAAGAAAAACATCTATATATCTACAGAAGCATATCGCATAAAGCCATTGATTATTATGCCTGTTATTGCAGTTCCGATACTGTTTGTTCTGATGATGACAGTGATTTTCAAGCCCGTGAGAAAGAAAGATACCGGAGAGGATATATAATGAAGAAAATAATATATTTTTTACTTTTCATAACATCTCTGTTAATAGCTGTACCGCTTCCGGCATATTCTGCTGAGCAGGTAATTGATACAGAAAAGTCATGCGAACTGACATTGCAGTATTGTGATGATTATGAGGCACTTTCAAATCTGGATATAAAAATTTTTCATGTAGCAGACGTAACAGCAGACGGTGAATATATGGAAAAGGAATGGCTTCTGCCGTATTCGGTTTCCGTAAATGAAATAACTGCACAGTCTGAATGGGATAAAAAGGCTTCAACACTTTCAGCTTATATTTCTGCTGATAATCTGAAGGCAGATTATATCTGTAAAACTGACCGGAATGGTATGGCGATATTTTCCGGTATTCCGGTAGGTCTGTATTTTGTACAGAGTGTAAATGCGGTTACAGAGACAAAAACAACAGAGTTCAATGCATTCTGGCTCAGGCTTCCGGATACTGATGAAAACGGAAATTTTTCTTATAACACAACAGCAAAGCCCAAGTACAGTATTCATGAGCTGACATATGATGAAACAGAATACAAGGTTGTAAAGCACTGGAAAGATGATGGCAACATCAAAAAACGTCCTGACAGCATAACAGTTGAAATTCAGAAGGACGGCAGACTTGTATCAACCGAATATCTTTCTGAGGAAAATAACTGGTCATACAGCTGGAAGGCAAAGAATGACGGAAGCATATGGAAAGTGGTAGAGCGTAATATTCCGGAGGAATACACGGTTCTGATTGAGGAAAAAGGGAAAACCATTATAATTACAAATATGTATGCGGAAAAGCATGAGAATCCGCCGGAAATAGGAAGTCCTCCGAAAACAGGCATTCATATGACGCTTTATCCGTTTATAATTCTTCTGTGTATTTCCGGTGCATTGATGTTGGTTCTTGGAATAAGATTACAGAGGAAGAATCATGAATAAGAAGAGGTATCAGAAAATTGCAGGATATATTATTTTTTCCGGAATAATAATGATTTTCTCGGCATTTGCAATTCTTATTTATTCTCGTGTATATTCCCGTAATGCGAGCCGTAAGATTATACAAGTCAATAAAAAAATTCATGCAGTAATGCCGGAAATCACATCGGGAATCTGGCAGGAACAGAGTGATATGCGTATGCAGTCGGCGGAGATTGACGGAACAGATTTTATAGGATTACTTGAAATACCGGTTTGTAATATGAAATTTCCTGTCTGCAACAGTTGCGATAATAAAAATGTCAGAATATTTCCTTACAGATATACGGGAAGTATTTATGACGAATCGCTGATAATCGGTGATATAAGTATAAACGGACAGTTTTCCTTTATGAATCGGCTTCCATATGGTACAGAAGTTCTGTTTACAGATATGGACGGATATCAATATCATTATTCTGTATGTGATATAATTCATGCTGATTCTTTGGAGGCAGATAAAATCAGATTCAATCAGTATGATTTGACAATTTTTTTCAGAAACCGCATATTCTCTGATGAATATACAGTTGTCGGGGCAGATTATTGTTAATCGTCAGTTTGTATTCTATTCATACAGTTTTTCTTTCTGTATGCCATAGGAGTACAGCCAACAATTCTGATGAAATGTCTGTTGAAGTTTGAGAGGTTATGAAATCCGCTGTCAAAAGCAATTTTAGCGATACTTTCGGTTGTATCGACAATTTCCTTGCAGGCATAGTTTATTCTGTACTGTGAGATATATTCAGATGCACTGAATCCGACGCACTGGCGGAACTGGCTCATAAAATAGCTCTGGCTCAGGTGAACGCAATCCGCAAGCTGCTGAATTGAAATAGGTTCTTTGAAATGTTCTTTTATATAGAGCAGTGCAGGACGCATTGTTTCGCTTATTTCCGCATTGGCGAATCCCTCTTCAGCATCAGTTTCAAGAAGCCAGAACAGGCGGAGAAGCTCGCTTCTCATAAGCATATCAAGATGAGGGAGATTTCCCTTTGCACAGGAAAAAATATTTTCGGCAATCATTCTCATTTCAGAATAATAGCAATGTTCAGAATTAATATGAACTTTCAGGTGCATACTTCCGTCAATCAGAGGAAGTATGCATTTTTTAATACATCTGTCTGTTTCGGATTCGCCGAAGACAGAAGCAT